>CAMLNH010000173.1 GCA_946481355.1 uncultured Curvibacter sp. | reverse complement strand
GGCGCCGACCTGCTGCGCCGCGCCATGGGCAAGAAGAAGGCCGAGGAGATGGCCATGCACCGGGAGCGCTTCCGCGAAGGTGCCGCCAAGACGCATGGCATCGCGCAGGACAAGGCCGACGAGATCTTCGACCTGATGGAGAAGTTCGCGGGCTACGGCTTCAACAAGTCGCACGCGGCGGCCTACTCGCTGCTGGCCTACCACACGGCCTGGCTCAAGGTCCATTACACGGCCGAGTTCTTCTGCGCCAACATGACCGTGGAAATGGACGACACGGACAAGCTCAAGGTGCTGTTCGAGGACGCACTCAAGATGGGCATGACGTTCGAGCCGCCGGACGTGAACCGTGGCAACTACCGCTTCGAGCCGATTTCCGACACCGTCGTCCGCTATGGCCTGGGTGCCGTCAAGGGCACGGGGCAGCAGGCCATCGAGGCCATCGTCAAGGCCCGCGAAGAAGGTGGTCCGTTCACCAGCCTGTACGACTTCTGCGTGCGTGTGGACCGCAGCCGCCTGAACAAGCGCAGCATCGAGGCCCTGATCAAGGCCGGCGCCTTTGATTCGCTGCAGCTCAACCGCGCGTCGATGGTCGCTTCCATCGATCGCGCCTTCGACTTCGCCAACGCCACAGCCGCCAATGCCAACCAGACCGGCCTCTTCGACCTCGGTGACGACAGCCACGGATCGAGCACGCAGGAGCCCGATCTCGTGGAAGCCATGCCCTGGGGCGTGAAGGAACGCCTCACGCACGAGAAGACCGCCGTGGGTTTCTACCTCTCGGGCCATCTTTTTGACGAAGTGGCCATGGAGGTGCGGCGTTTTGCCAAACGCGAGCTGGCCGACCTGATCGACACGCGCGAACCCCAGCTGCTGGCCGGCATCATCGGCGACTTCCGCGTCATCAACGGCCAGCGTGGTCGCCTGGGCCTGTTCAAGCTCGACGACAAGAGTGCCGTGCTCGACGCCCGGGTCGACGAGGCGCTGATGAACGCCAACAAGCATCTTTTCAAGGATGACGAGCTCGTCATCGTCATGGCCAAGGTCATGCCCGACCGCTTCTCGGGCGGCCTGCAGCTCAACGTCAACCAGATCTGGAGCCTGGAGGCAGCGCGCTGCCGTTTCGGCAAGTACCTGCGCGTGGCCGTCAACGGGCGCGCACCGGACGTGCAACGCCTGGTGGCCGAGCATCCGCCCAAGAAGGAGTACACCGAGCAGGGCGAGCTGCTGCGCGGCCTGGGCGTGCGACTGAGCCTGCGCCGCGAGGGCGCGGGCATCGCCGCGGCCGCCGAGCTGCAGCTCGGGGAGGATGCGAAGTTCTATCCCAGCGACGCCGCACTCGCCGGCTGGATGGCCCAGGCCGACCAGGGGCGGGCGGTCATCGTCTACGAGTGAGGCTGCGCCTCACTTCTTGGAAGCCAGGCCCACGTCCGAGATGCTGACGGTGATGATCTCGTAGATGCTGGTGGCCAGCACCGCCACGAAGACCAGCATCACCGTGATCATGATCATCAGGCCGGTCCCGGTGCTGCTCAGGCGCACGGTCGCTGCGGCCTGCAGGGCCAGGGGCATGATGAGCCAGCCCAGCACGCTGGCCAGGATCACGGCGAACAGCACCCGTATTTTGTTGGCCCGTGCCCCGCTGAACAGCCCGAACACAAAGACGGCCACCGCCAGCACCAGGGCCGCGATGGACACGGTGTTGCCCAGGTCCGGCCAGTACAACACCAGATTGCCTGACTGCATGTTCGATCTCCTTCAAGGATGCGCGTAGACGGAAGGCCTCGGGTGCTGCGCCGGCACCTGCAGGCTTTATACCTGCAAACCTGCGCCCGCCCCGCCCCCGCACAAACCTAAAATCCCTGCTGTGCAGCCCATCCTCAACATCTCCGCCTACAAATTCGTCCCCCTGCCCGACGCCCCCGCCCTGCGCGACCAGCTCCACGCACGGGCCACGGCGCTGGCGCTCAAGGGCACGATCCTGCTGGCTGAGGAAGGGATCAACCTCTTCCTCGCCGGCACCGAGGCGGCCGTACGCAGCTTCGTGGCCGAGCTGCGGCAGGACGTGCGCCTGCAGGACCTGGCACCCAAGGAGAGCTGGTCGGAGCGCCAGCCCTTTCGCAAGATGCTGGTCAAGGTCAAGCGCGAGATCATCCGCATGAACCACCCCACGATCCGGCCCGCCGCAGGCCGCGCACCGGCCGTGCCTGCGACCACCCTGCAGCGCTGGCTCGATCAGGGCCATGATGACGAAGGCCGTCCTGTGGTGACACTGGACACGCGCAATACCTTCGAGGTCGACCACGGCAGCTTCAAAGATGCCATCGACTGGCGCATCGGCAAGTTCTCCGACTTTCCGGCCGCCCTGCTGGCCCACAAGGACGAACTCGCCGGCAAAACCATCGTGAGCTTCTGCACCGGCGGCATACGCTGCGAAAAGGCGGCGATCTACATGCAGGAAGCCGGCATCGATCACGTCTACCAGCTCGAAGGCGGCATCCTCAAGTATTTCGAGGAAACCGGCGGTGCGCACTATCGCGGCGCCTGCTTTGTCTTCGACGAACGGGAAGCCCTGGGCCACGACCTGACGGCCCGTCTGCCGTAACTTATTCCCGTTTCACCTGTCCGGCGGGGCTGGAGCCCAGGGCTGTTTCGGCATACCATGGAAATACCCTAGGCACCTTCCGCAGCCATGCCGCGCATCCCGCACACTGCCCCCAGGCCGGTCACCGTCCTGCGTCGGCGCTGCGTGCTGCTGCTGGGCGTGCTCGGCCCCTGGCTCAGCGGCGGCTGCTCGCCGCCCACCCCCCTGCGCCTCGTCGGCCATCCCTG
The DNA here is from genome assembly GCA_946481355.1 of uncultured Curvibacter sp. Next base: position 3,379 of record CAMLNH010000173.1, on the reverse strand, counting down.
GCCGGGACATGAACCCTTTTTCCTGGCCCAGCAACTGGGTTACCTGCCGGCCCAGCCCATGCTGCTGCTGCAGGAAACCGCCACCCTGCAGGATTCGGTTCAGCGCCTGCGCGAGTCGCGCGCCGACGGCGCCCTGCTGCCGCTGAGCGAAGTGCTGCAACTGCGTGACGAGGGGCTGAAACTGCAAGTCGTGCTGGTGCTGGATGTCTCGCGCGGTGCGGACATGCTGCTGCTGCAACCCGGCCTGCGCGGCCTGTCGGCGCTGCGCGGACAGCGCATCGGTGTCGACCCCAGCAGCCAGAGCACCCTGATGCTGCAGCTGGCACTGGAACAGGCCGGTCTGCAGGCCGAAGACGTGCAGGTGCAGCGCCTGCCCTACGAGCAGCATGAGCTGGCCTGGGAGCGCCATGACATCCATGCACTCGTCACGCACGAGCCCGTGGCCGGCCGCCTGCTTGCGCGCGGGGCCCGCCCGGCGCTGAACACACGCCAGTTGCCGGACACCCTGTTCCACGTGCTGGCCGTGCGCAGCGACGCGCTGCCTGTGCATGGGGACACCCTGCGCGCTGCGCTGGCAGGCTATTTCCAGGCGCTGGACTATCAGCGACGCAACCCCTGGGAGGCGGCCTACCGCATGGCACCGCGCCTGCAGCTCAGCGCCGAGGCCCTGCTGGAGGCCTTGCGCGGTCTGGAACAGCCCGACCGCCTGGGCAACCAGCGTTACCTTGCCGATACCGACAGCGCCCTGCAGCGCATCGCCCTGCAACTGTCACCCTTGATGCAGCGCGCGGGCCTGCTGCGCCAGCCGGTCTCGCTGCTCAATCTGGACAGCGGCGACTACCTGCCGCGGTCCTGAGGGTCAGGGCACGAAGCGCCGCTCGGGCAGGGGGATGAATTCCGTCTCCCCCGGCACCTGGCCCAGGCGCTGGGTCTCCCACTCCTCGGCGGCCTGCACGATGCGCTCCTTGCGGCTGGAGACAAAGTTCCACCACATGTGGCGCGGGCCGTCCAGCGCTGCGCCACCGATCACGACCAGACGCGCGGGCTGCGACCCGGCCGTGATGCGCACGGTCTCGTCGACAGGCAGCACGGCCATCTGGCGCGCGGCCAGAGCGGCCCCACCGACCTGCAGGTCCTGATCCACCGCATAGACCGCGCGCTCCTCGTACAGGGGCGGCAACTCGAACACGCCCCCCGCAGGCAGTTGCACGTCGAGGTAGAGCGTGGGCATGTAGACCGCCACCGGCGAACGGGCGCCCCAGGCCTCGCCGATCAGCAGGCGCACGCTGGCGTCGCCTACCTGCAGCTGCGGGATGGCGCTGGCCGGCGTGTGCACGAAGCTCGGTGCATCTTCCTCGTGCGCCCGCGGCAGCGCGGCCCAGAGCTGCAGGCCGTGAATGCCGTAGTGCTGGTCCAGCAGGTCATCGGGCTTGCGCTCGGAGTGCACGATGCCGCGGCCCGCCGTCATCCAGTTGACGGCACCGGGTTCGATGCGCTGCAGCGATCCCACGCTGTCGCGGTGCATCTGCGCGCCCTCGAAAAGATACGTGACGGTCGCCAGCCCGATGTGCGGATGCGGCCGCACATCGTGCGCACGGCCGGGCGTTTCCGTCACGGGGCCGAAGTGGTCGAAGAAGATGAAAGGCCCTACCGCGCGCTTCGTCGCCGCCGGCAGCACCCGGCGCACGATGAAACCTCCGCCCAGATCCTTCTCGTGGCCCGACAGGACCAGCGCGTTTTCAGCCATACAAGTACTCCTTCTGATGATCTATCTGTCGTCTGCCGGGCACGTCAGCTCAGCCGTGCAGCCGCTGTGCAATGCCCGCCACGCGCTGACCGAAGAGGCGCGCGGTCTCCAGGTCGCTGGCCTCCATCTTGTCGGCCGGCGCATCCGAAGGGGTCTGCCCCATCAGGCCGACGTTGGCGGCGATGTGGTTCACATCGCTGCGCTTCGAATCCTTGGTGTTGTGATAGACCAGCCCCAGCCCGACCCAGATGCCGCCATGCTGCATGGCCAGGGTATGGAGATAGGCCAACGTCGAGGCCTTGTCGCCGCTGACGTTGGCGCTGTTGGTGAAGCCGGCGAAGACCTTGTCCTTCCAGGCCTGGGTGTACCAGGGCTTGCTCGTCGCATCGGCGAATTTCTTGAACTGCCAGCTCACGCCGCCCATGTAGGTGGGCGAACCCAGCACGATGGCGTCGGCCGCGCTGAGCACGTCCCAGCCGCCCTCGGGCAAGTTGCCCTCGGCGTCGATGGCGATCAGCTCGGCGTTCGCACCGTCGGCGACGGCCTGCGCCAGACGCTGGGTATGGCCATAGCCCGAATGGAAAACAACAGCGACACGTGCCATGCATGGCTCCCGAAATGCATTGAATAAGAAAGACAGCGTCCTGTGCCGGCCGATCGCCGGGACAGGACGTGAGGGGGCAGCTTACTTGCGTTTGCCATCCAGGCTCCAGGCCCCCGCGCCATGGGCCGCCAGCACGAAGAGGCCACCGACCACGGCGATGTTCTTGAAGAACAGCAGCTGCTGCATGAAGGCCTGCTCGGCCGGCACGCTCCAGTAGGCATGGAAGAAGAAGCTCGCCACCAGCGTGAAGAGCGCCAGGGCCAGGGCAGCCAGACGCGTCTGGTAACCCACGATCAGCGCCAGGCCGCCCAGCACTTCGACCGCAATAGCCAGCGCCGCGCCCACGGCCGGCAGCGGCAGCCCGACCGAGCCGATGTAGCCCACGGTGCCGGCAAAGCCGGTGATCTTGGAAATGCCCGCGGGCAGGAAGAGCGCGGCGATCAGCAGACGGCCCGCCAGGCTCAGGGGGTTTTGCAGTGAGACCAACATGAGAAATACTCCTTGTAAAAAGTGACAGACAAAATCAGGCAGCGAGATCGAAGACCAGAACCTCCGCGTCGCGCCCTGCCTTGAGCGCGATGCGGTCCTCCTCAGCCAGCAGCGCGGCGTCACCGCCGCTGAGCTTCTGGCCGTTGACTTCCAGTTCCCCGCGCACCAGGTGCACGTAGGCCTTGCGTGCCGGGTCCAGCGCCAGTTCAGCCGACTCGTCACCGTTGAACAGCCCGGCGTACAGGCGCGCGTCCGCATGGATCTTCACCGAACCCTGGGCCGCATCGGGCGAGGCCACGAGGCGCAGGGTACCGCGCTTCTCGGCTTCGGCAAAACTCTTCTGCTCGTAGCTCGACGGAATGCCGCGCACGTTCGGCTCGATCCAGATCTGCAGGAAGTGCGTCGTGTCCTGGGGCGCGTGGTTGTACTCGCTGTGCATCACGCCGCGGCCCGCGCTCATGCGCTGCACGTCGCCCGGCGGGATGGCCCGGCCGTTGCCCATGTTGTCCTTGTGGGCCAGTTCGCCCGAGAGCACGTAG
>CAMLNH010000172.1 GCA_946481355.1 uncultured Curvibacter sp. | reverse complement strand
CACGTCGGATTCATCAAGGATCTTCTTCAAGCCGGCGAAGACCGGCTCTTCAGGTCGCACCGGCACCCCCACCACGCGCAGGCTGCGCGCCTGGGCAGCCGCCTCCAGCGCCGCCTCGTTGGCCACGGAATCCGGTCCCCAGAGCACGCCGATGCGCCTCGCCTGCGGCAGAGCCAGGCGGATCAGATCAAGCTGCCGGCCCGGCGGCTGGTTCAGATAGAGCGCAGAAAACGAAGCCCCGGCGCGCCGCCCCGACTCGCGCAGCACGCGCTCGAAACTGGCGCGCGGCAGCAGGGTGCACAACACCGGCGCCGTCAAGGGCATGCTACCCAGCTGCTTGCAGGCCTCGGTGCCCAGCGCCACGTACAGACGCGGGCCGGGGCCGCGTTGAGCGGACAACTCCGACAAGGGCAGGCGCAGCACCTCGCGACGCGCAAGCTCCGCCACCACGGCATCCGCCGCCTCCTGGTAGGCCGGGCTTTGTTCGCTGCTGACCACCAGCACGTCGCTCGCCCGCACCCCCAGGGTCAGGCCGGCAAGCAGAACCAGCAGAAACAGCGGCGCCAGACGCATGCGGCTCAGTGCTCCACCTTGAGCTGCACGTAGACCCGTTGCGGATAGGCGAGCTCGGGCCGGAAGTCCGGATAGGATGAACCGAGGTTCTGTCCGACCAGTGCCAGCTCGGCCGGACGTCCGGCAACGCGCAGCGCCTTGGCCAATCGCAGGTCTGTGCGCCGAACCGCCGGCATGGAGGCGTCCCAGCCCGGGTAGCGCCCGGCATCCGCCTCGGAATAGATCAGGCCGAACTCCAGGCCAGCGGGCAGTTGCTGCATGAACATCAGACCCTGCGTGCCATAGCGCTCGACCTGAATGGTCGCGTTGTAGAACTGGGTGCTGTCCACGCTGGCATAGGCATAGACCAGTTGCCCGCTTGCCCAGGGCTTCCAGCGCAACTGGAATTCATGTCCATGGACGCTGAAATCCTCGTCATTGACGAAATCGAAGGCCTGGTTGTTCCCGCCGCTGCCGGGCAGGCTGTAGGGCTCGCGCCCCACCAGCCCCGTCACATGCTCGTCGAACAGACGCAGGTCAAAACTCAGACGGCTCGCAGGCAGCTCGGCCAGATAACCCAGTTCGCGCACCAGCACCTTCTCTGACAGCATGCCGCCGCGCGCCACATCGGTGGAATCAGCCAACACGCCACCGATGAAATAGCGGACGTTGGCGTACTTCTCATAATTGCTCGGCGGCCGAAAGGCACGGCTGATCCCTCCACGCAGGGTATGCCCTTCGGCCACACGCCAGTTGAGCATCACTCGCGGCGCGTTGTTGTGTCCGGCCTGGCTGCTGTCCTCCATCAGGGCGCCGGCGTTGAGCAGCAGATCCGGATGCAAACGCCACTCCACATTGGTGAAGAGGCGGGTGAAGTCGTTGTTGAAGCGCGCGTCGGTGTTGTACAGCGGCCGCGACACGATGGACTCACGCCGCAGTTCGGCGCCCCAGACCAGGCGCAGCACCGGGTTGAGACGCACCGTATGTTGGAGCAGCAGATTGGAATTGCTCGACTGCCCGCCGAAGTCCACCGTGAGGCTGGGCGCAGGCGTGTAGATGAACGCATCACGGATGCGCTCGACGGTGTGCGAGGCCTGCAGCGCCAGATCCTGATCGGCGTCCAGACTGCGGCGCCAGTCCAGCTGCACAAAACTGGTGTCGATACGGCGCGTGCGCGCATTGTTGTCTGCATCCCCTGCAAAACCCACCCCGGCGTCGATCAGGCTCTGGCCGGTGCGCAGCTCCACCACGTCGTGCGGCCCGGCACGCAGGTCTGCGCGCAGGTTGACGCGCTGCACGCGACTCGCCCCGCTGGTCCCGTCCAGGCCATCGTCGTTGCGGCCATCGGCGCTCAACCGGAAGCGCGCCCGCTCGTCCCCCCAGCCCAGACGCAGCATCTGGTCTTCGATGCCATTGCCGCCACGGGAGACCTGGGCCAGCGCCCCCTGGGTGTCCACCAGGTCACGCGTGACAATGTTGATGCTACCCAGGAAGGCCCGTGCGCCATAGGCGGCCGAGTTGGAGCCGCGATAGACCTCGATGCGTTCGATGTCTTCCAGGGCCACCGTCTGCAGACCCGGCCCGGTGCTGCCCTGCAGATAGGTGGAATAGACCGAGCGGCCATCCACCATGACCTGGATGTGGTTGGAGTAGTCGCTGAGCGTGGTGTGGTAGCTGCCCTGAGGCGTGTTGCTCTCGAAGGAGTTCGTGACGCGGAACCCCGGCACCAGGCGCAGCAGATCGGCCACGTCGCGCGCACCGCTCATGCGGATCATCTGCCGGTCGATGATGGACACCGCGCCCGGCGTCTCGTCCAGGCGCTGCGGCAGGCGTGAGACCGACAGGACCACCGGGACATCGTCGAGGTAGTCTTTTTCGCTCACGGCAGCGGACTGTGCGCCGGCCACGGCGCTCAATCCGTACAGCAGCAACAGAACAGAAAATTGGCGACAAGGTTTCATGGTCAGGATTCCAGGGGATGCTTGTTTTTCTTGTTCCCTGGCCTGATTCTGCCCTGCCCGGCACGGCCTTTTCCTCAGGAAAGACCTCCATCTACCCTCTTGTCGCGCGTTTTGAACACCCCCGGCATCAGGGGCTTGCCAGCTGGGCCACAATAAGGCCATGTCCGAACGTGTCATTCCTCTTGTTGACCAGCGCATCCCCACCCTGCAGGCGCCGGTGGCCGCCTTCGACCCTGCCACCCGCATCGCGGCCACCGGTCTGCTTGCCGACCGCCTGGGCCGCCCGCTGCGCGACCTGCGCATCAGCGTCACCGACCGCTGCAACTTCCGTTGCAGCTACTGCATGCCCAAGGAGATCTTCGACAAGGACTACGCCTACCTGCCGCACAGCGCGCTGCTGAGCTTCGAGGAGATCACGCGCGTGGCCCGCCTCTTCGCCGCCCATGGCGTGCGCAAGCTGCGCCTGACCGGCGGCGAGCCCCTGCTGCGCAAAAACATCGAAATCCTGATCGAGCAGCTGGCCGCCCTGCGCACCGTGGACGGCGAGCCACTGGACCTCACGCTCACCACCAACGGCTCCCTGCTGACCCGCAAGGCGCGTGCGCTCAAAGACGCCGGCCTTCAGCGTGTCACCGTGAGCCTGGACGGCCTGGACGACGCGGTGTTCCGCCGCATGAACGACGTGGATTTCCCCGTGCAGGACGTGCTCGAAGGCATCCAGGCCGCCAGGGAGGCCGGCCTGGGACCCATCAAGATCAATATGGTGGTCAAGCGTGGCACCAACGAACATGAAATCCTGCCCATGGCACGTCACTTCCGCGGCACGGGCATGGTGCTGCGGTTCATCGAGTACATGGATGTGGGCGCCACCAATGGCTGGCGCATGGACGAGGTGCTGCCCTCGGCCGACGTCGTCAAGCTGATCCACGCCGAACTGCCGCTGGTGCAGCTGGGCGCCAGCGCCCCCGGCGAAACGGCTGAACGCTGGGGCTACGCCGGCCCCGACGGCAGACACGACCCGGCCCTGGGCGAGATCGGCGTCATCAGCAGCGTCACCCACGCCTTCTGCGGCGACTGCAACCGCGCCCGCCTCTCCACCGAGGGCCGGCTCTACCTCTGCCTCTTCGCCACCCGGGGGCATGACCTGCGCAGCCTGATCCGCGGTGGCGCCAGCGATGCCGACATCGAATCGGCCATCGGCCACATCTGGGGTGCGCGCGACGACCGTTATTCTGAGTTGCGCAGTCTGCAGCCGCCCGAACTCGGCCAGCCGCCGCAGCGGCGCGTTGAAATGAGCTATATCGGCGGTTGAACATGATTCCAGCACAAGACATCACCGGCCTCATCCTCGCCGGCGGCCGTGGCAGCCGCATGGGCGGCGTGGACAAAGGCCTGCAGAACTTCAACGGCATGCCTCTGGCCCTGCACACGCTGATGCGCCTGCAGCTGCAGGTGGGCACGGTCATGATCAATGCCAACCGCAACCTGTCGGCCTACGAGTCCTTCGGCGCCGAGGTCTGGCCTGACGTGCTGGCCGACTACGCCGGTCCGCTGGCCGGCTTCCTGACCGGGCTGGAGCGCTGCGAGACGCCCTATCTGGTCAGCGTGCCCTGCGACACACCACGCTTTCCCCTGGACCTTGTGGCCCGTCTGGCCGCGGCCCTGGAGCGCGAAGACGCCGAGATCGCCATGGCCGCCGGCCCCGAGACAGACGAACAGGGGCAGACGAAAGTGCGCACCCAGCCCGTCTTCTGCCTGCTCAAGGTGGATCTGCTCGAAAGCCTGGTGAAGTTCACCCACGGCGGTGGCCGCAAGATCGACGCCTGGACCGCGCAGCACAAGACGGTGATTGTGCCCTTCGACCAAGCGGCAGACGACCCGCTGGCCTTCTCCAACGCCAACACCCTGGCCGAACTCAAGCAGCTGGAGAATTCCTGAGCGCATGAAAAGCATCGAGCAGATCGCCGCCGAACTGCAGGGCTACGACCCTCAGGCCCTGAGCGCCGCCGCCGTCAACGACTTCCTGGCCCGCCTGGTCGTGCCCGTCGTCGAAACCGAGGCGCTGCCGATCTTCGAAGCCCTGGACCGCGTGCTCGCGCAGGACGTGATCTCCCCCGTCAGCGTACCGCCGCACGACAACTCGGCCATGGACGGCTACGCCTTCGCCGGCAGCCAGCTGCGCGACGGCGCGCCGCTCACCCTGCAGCCCGTGGGCACGGCCCTGGCTGGCAAGGCCTGGCAAGGACAGGTCGGCCCCGGCCAGTGCGTACGCATCATGACGGGCGCCATCATGCCCACGGGCCTGGACACCGTGGTGCCGCAGGAGTTCGTGCAGCAGAACGGCGGGCGCATCACCATCCCGGCCGGCCTGCTGCAGCCGGGCGACAACCGCCGCTTCAAGGGCGAGGACGTCATGCAGGGTCAGCCCGCGCTGCGTGCCGGCACACGCCTGTCCCCTGCCGCGCTGGGCCTGGCCGCCAGCCTGGGCATCCCCACAGTCACGGTGTACCGCCGTCTCAAGGTGGCCTACTTCTCCACCGGGGACGAGATCCTGAGTCTGGGCGAGCCGCCGCGCGAGGGTGCGGTCTACGACAGCAACCGTTACACCGTCTTCGGCCTGCTCACGCGGCTGGGCATCGAGGTGCTGGACTACGGCGTGGTGGGCGACGAACCGCAGAAGCTCGAAGCCACCTTCCGCCGTGCGGCCGCCGAGGCCGATGCCATCATCACCAGCGGTGGCGTCAGCGTGGGTGAGGCCGACCACACCAAGACCATGATGAAGCAGCTCGGCGACGTGGCCTTCTGGCGCATCGCCATGCGTCCGGGCCGGCCCATGGCCGTCGGACGCATCGCCTCGGGCCCACGCTCCTGCGTGCTCTTCGGCCTGCCCGGCAATCCGGTCGCCGTGATGGTCACCTTCCTCGCCTTCGTGCGCCCGGCCCTGCTGAAGATGATGGGCAGCAGCGTCGCGCCGGCCCCGTTGCTGCGCGCGCGCAGCCTGGAGCCCATGCGCAAGAAGCCGGGCCGTACCGAGTACCAGCGCGGCATCGTCAGCACCACGGCCGACGGCACGCTGCAGGTGCGCACCACGGGCAACCAGGGTTCAGGCGTGCTGAGCTCCATGGTGCAGGCCAACGGCCTGGTCGTGCTGCATCACGGACAGGGCAACGTCGCCGTCGGCGACGAAGTGGACGTGATGATGTTCGACGGCGTGATCTGATCAGCGCCGCGCCATCAGCCGGATCCCCTCGAACCACAGCAGGCAGAGCCCGGCCGCCAGCAGCGCCACACCCAGCAAGCCCGGTCCGAGCGACGTCATGCGCAGCACGGCGGCCAGCGGCGGCAGGTAGAGCGCCAGGGCCAGCAGGCCCAGCGTGAAGACGCTCACCAGACTGAGCATGCGGTTGCGCACGCGCAAGGCGACCCACAGGCCGCGGGTGCCGGCCCGGTTAGACAGGATCAGTGCCAGGTTGCCCAGCACCAGGGTGCTGAAGGCCAGTGCGCGTGCCTGCGTTTCATCGAGTAGCTGCGTCCCCCAGACGTAGACTGCGAGCACCGCGGCCAGCACCCCCAGTCCCTGCAGCACGGCCTGCACCAGGGTGCTGCCGGCAAACAGCGGTGTGTCCGGATCACGCGGCGGCTGGCGCATCACGTCCTCGTCGGCCGGTTCGCTCTCGAACACCATGGCGCAGGCCGGATCAATGGCAAGTTCCAACAGGGCGATGTGCATGGGAAAGAGCACGATAGATCGGAAGAGCGTCGTGTAGGGAAA
>CAMLNH010000171.1 GCA_946481355.1 uncultured Curvibacter sp. | reverse complement strand
CGAGCTCGTGACGGGTGCTTTGTTCGCGTGGTGCGGCTGGACATGGGGCTTGGGCTGGGAAGCGGTGGCCTGGAGCGGATTCGCCGCGAGTCTGGTCGCTCTCACCTGCATCGACTGGGACACCACGCTGCTGCCGGACGACATCACCCTGCCCCTCCTGTGGGCTGGACTGTGCGCGTCTGCAATCGGACTCACAGGTGTGCCGCTGGCCGACTCACTGTGGGGCACAGTCGGGGGCTACCTGTCTCTCTGGCTGGTGTATTGGGGGTTCAAGTTGGCAACGGGCAAGGAAGGCATGGGATATGGCGACTTCAAGCTTTACGCTGCGCTCGGGGCCTGGTTCGGCTGGCAGGCACTGATACCGATCATCCTCATGGCATCGGTGATCGGAGCCATCGTGGGCATTGGCATCAAGGTGTTCTCCCAGCTGCGCGAAGGGGGCTATGTGCCGTTTGGCCCCTTCCTCGCCTTGGCCGGACTCACCTCGCTGTTCTTCGGGCCCCGCGCCATTCTGGCCGCGATCGGCCTCTGATCCGCCCGCCAACCATGCGCCGCGTGGGTCTGACGGGAGGCATCGGCAGCGGAAAAAGCACCGTGGCCAAGTCACTGCAGGCGTGCGGGGCCACCATCTTGGATGCTGACCACATCGCACGACTGAGCACCCAAGCCGGCGGAGCAGCCATGCCGGACATCCGGCACCACTTTGGCGATGCCTTCATCGCTGCCGATGGCTCAATGGACCGCGACAGAATGCGTGCGCATGTGTTTGCGCACCCGCACGCCAAACAGCTGCTGGAGTCGATCATCCATCCTCGGGTCCATGAAGAACTGGAGCGGCTGGTGCAAACGAGCACCTCCGATTGCGTGGTGTTCGACGTACCTCTGCTTGTCGAGTCGGATCGCTGGCGCCCACGTCTCGACACGGTGCTGGTGGTGGACTGCACGCAAGAAACACAAGTCGTCCGGGTCATGACTCGCAACGGATGGCCTCGCCAACAGGTCGAGAGCATCATCGCCCAGCAGAGTCCACGTGCGAGACGGCTGGCCAGCGCCGACGGCGTGATCTGGAACGACGGAGTCGATCTGCCGGCACTGCAGGACTTGGTCCTGGGAATGGCACGCCGGTTGGGACTATGATGAACAGGCCCATGACTGAACCTCTGCGCCCTTTGACGCTGTGATCCTGTACGAATACCCCTTCAACGAGCGCGTTCGGACCTACCTCCGACTGGAGCATCTCTTCACCCGCCTGTCCGAGCTGGTGGCCCGGGCCGACGCACTGGATCACCACTTCGCCATCCAGACCATCTTTGAGATCATGGACGTGGCATCGCGCGCGGACATGAAATCAGACGTCCTCAAAGACATCGACCGCCACCGCATCCAGCTCAACGGCTACCGTGGCAATCCCGCCATTTCGGAGCGTGTGCTGGACGAAGTCATTGGCCAGCTGGATGCCAGTTTTGCCGAACTCAGTGGTGCGGCCGGCAAAACCGGCCAGTCCCTGACCGACAACGACTGGCTGATGGCCATTCGGAGCCGCATTGGCATTCCGGGCGGCACCTGCGAGTTTGACCTTCCCGGCTACTTCCACTGGCAGCACCAGCCGGCGCCACAGCGCCAGGCCGATCTTCATCGCTGGGTACAGACCCTGGCTCCGCTGGCCGAAGCGATCATGTTGCTCATGAAGATGATGCGGGACTCCGGGTCCCCTCACAAAGTGGTGGCCCCTGCTGGTCAGTTCCAGCAGAACCTTCCCCAAGGCCGCACCTACCAACTGCTGCGCCTTGCCATCGACCCGCGGCTTGGTCTGATTCCGGAAATCAGCGGTAACCGCCTGATGCTGTCGGTCCGCTTGCTGCGTCTCGGGGAGGATGAACGACTGCATCCGGCTGGGGAGGATGCCTCCTTCGAGCTGACGCTCTGCTCCTGAGCCGCGTATGAGCGAGGCTCCCAAACAGGTGACGTGCCCGACCTGCGGTGGTGTGAGCCTGTACGCCCCCACCAACCGCTACCGGCCTTTCTGTGGCGAACGCTGCAAACAGATGGATCTGGGCGCCTGGGCCAGCGAACGATTCAAGGTACCCGAGCAGGTGCCCGACCACGAGCCGGGCTTCGAAGAAAGCTGAGCCCGTTCAGCAGGCAGACGGCGGAGCATCCGCATCGTCTTCCGCCAGCCAGGCGAGCACGGGCACCGTCCCCGGCAGCACCGGCTCGCAGCCCACCGGCAATCGCTCCCAGCGATGGCTCTGTCCTTCGCGCATGTGCAGATCCCCACTCCAGTCGTACACCTTGCAGAAGTTCAGACGGACCAATGCATGGGGATAGTCGACCAGCGAATGCCGCCAGACCATGGCTGGACCGATGGTGACACCAATCTCCTCCTGCAACTCACGCCGCAGGGCCTGCTCCACGCTCTCGCCAGCCTCGAGCTTGCCACCAGGAAACTCCCAGTACCCGGCGTAGACCTTGCCCGGCGGTCGGGAGGTCAAAAGATAGCGGCCCTGGGCATCAACAAGAATGCCGACTGCCACCTCGGTCACCGGGCGCTGCGCACCTTCCGCTGTGCCGCCACCATCGACCACCAGCACCGGGGTCTGGCTCATGACTGCGAACGATGGGACCCCGCATAGTCGCGGGCGAACTGGTAGGCCACGCGTCCGCTGCGCGAACCACGTTCGAGTGCCCAGACCAAGGCCTGGGGTCGTGCTGCTTCGATTTCGGAAGGCGGGACGCCAAACGAGGCCAACCACTGTGCCACGATGGTCAGGTACTCGTCCTGGCTGAACGGGTAAAAGCTGACCCAGAGACCGAAGCGCTCGGACAGCGAAATCTTCTCCTCGACCACCTCACCCGGATGTACCTCACCGTCGGCGGTGTGGGTGTACGTGAGGTTTTCCTTCATGTACTCCGGCAGCAGATGGCGACGGTTGCTTGTGGCGCAGATCAGGACGTTCTGCCCTGCCGCCGACACCGTGCCATCCAGGATGGACTTGAGGGCCTTGTAGCCGGCTTCCCCGTCTTCGAAACTCAGGTCATCGCAGAAGACGATGAAGCGCTCGGGCCGGTCGGCCACCACATCCACGATGTCGGGCAGGTCCACCAGATCGGCCTTGTCCACCTCGATCAGTCGCAAACCCTGCGGCGCGTATTCGTTCAGGCAAGCCTTGACCAGAGACGACTTGCCGGTACCACGCGCACCCGTCAACAGCACGTTGTTGGCGGGCAGACCCTGGACGAACTGCAGGGTGTTGCGCTGGATCTTTTCCTTCTGTCCGTCGATTTCCTGGAGATCGGCCAACCGCATCTGGGCCACTTGGCGCACGGGTTCAAGGACACCATGGCCACTGCTGCGTTTGCGGTAACGAAACGCGATGGAGGCGTTCCAGTCAGGAGCGCCCAATGGCTGGGGCAGCACCGACTCGATGCGGGAGATCAGCTGTTCGGCCCTGTGCAGAAGCCGTTCGAATTGCTCGTTCATGCGCGGACCTCCAAGGCCGGATCAGGACCTGTAGTCGGCGTTGATGGTCACGTAGTCGTGGCTGAAGTCGCAGGTCCACACGGTTTCGGTGGCGTTGCCGCGGCCCAGACCGATGCGCACCAGGATCTCGGCCGCCTTCATGACGCGCTGCCCGTCTTCCTCTCGGTAATCGGGGTTGCGACCGCCTGCCTTGACCACGTGCACATCGCCCAGATGGAGTTCGATCCGGGAGGCATCGAGATCGGCGATGCCTGCGTAGCCGACCGCCGCGAGAATCCGACCCAGGTTGGGGTCGCTGGCGAAAAACGCCGTCTTGACCAACGGCGAATGGGCCACGGCGTATGCCGCTTTCAGGCATTCATCGCTGCTGGCGCCCCCTTCCACCCGCACCGTGATGAACTTGGTGGCACCTTCGCCGTCGCGCACGATGGCGTGCGCAAGGAATTGAGCCACCTCGGTCATGGCTGCCAACAGGGCCTGGCCATCGGCGCCGGCCAGATCGGTCACAACCGGATTACCCGCCTTGCCCGTGGCCACCACGACGAAGGAGTCGTTGGTCGACGTGTCGCCATCCACCGTGACGCGGTTGAAAGAACCATCTGCAAGCCGTTTGGCCAGGGTTGGCATCAAGGCGGGCGCCACAGCCGCATCGGTGGCCATGTACCCCAGCATGGTCGCCATGTTCGGGCGGATCATGCCCGCGCCCTTGGCGATGCCGCTCACGGTCACGGTCTTGCCACCAACCACCACCTGGCGACTGATCGCCTTGGGCAGTGTGTCGGTGGTCATGATGCCTTCGGCCGCCTTGAGCCATTGCGCGCCCGTTGCACCGGCGGCACTGCCCGCATCGGACAGCGCAGCAGGCAAGCCGACCAGCAGCCGATCCAGCGGCAATTGCTCCATGATCACACCGGTCGAGAACGGCAGCACCTGCTCATGAGGCACACCCAGCGCCAGCGCCAACGCATTCGCGGTCTGCCGAGCGTTTTGCAAGCCCTGCTCACCCGTACCGGCGTTGGCGTTGCCGGTGTTGATCACCATGGCCCGGACGCCTTGTCCGGCAGCAAGATGGTCCCGGCACACCTGCACGGGGGCCGCGGCATAGCGGTTCTGTGTGAACACCGCCCCGACAACACTGCCTTCATCCAGCAGAAAGACGGTCAGGTCCTTGCGATTGGCTTTGCGGATGCCGGCTTCGGCCACGCCGATGCGAACCCCCGCGACGGGCAGCAGGTCCTGGGCTTGGGGTGCAATGTAGTTCACGGCCATGGCGTCAGATTCCAGTCAATAGAGCATCAGGTCAGCGCACCGTGGCAGTGCTTGTACTTCTTGCCGCTGCCGCAGGGGCAAGGATCGTTGCGCCCCACACGCGGCATCTCCGCCACCATGGTCGCAGGGTCGACGACGCTCTCGGCCTCACCGGTTTCGGTCGGAGCGGTGTAGGTCACGTTGGCGATCTGCTCGGCGTTGGCTTCCATCTGCTCGGTGGCATCGGAGATCTGCTCGGCCGATTGCACACGCACATTCATGAGGATGCGTGTCACGTCGTTCTTCACGCTGTCGAGCAGTTGTCCGAACAGCTGGAAGGCCTCCCGCTTGTACTCCTGCTTGGGCTGCTTCTGGGCGTAGCCGCGCAGGTGGATGCCCTGCCGCAGATAGTCGAGTGCGGACAGGTGTTCCCGCCACTGGCTGTCAATGGTCTGCAGGAGCACCATGCGCTCGAACTGCGTGAAGTTCTCGTCGCCCACCAGTGCCACCTTGTCTTCGAAGACCTGTCGCGCGGCTTTCTGCACACGCTCGACGATGTCGTCGACCTCGACCGACTCGGACTCGGACACCCAGCTCGCGACCGGCAGATCCACCGACCACTCGTCGCGCAGCACACGTTCGAGGCCCGCCAGGTCCCATTGTTCTTCCACGCTGCCCTCGGGCACAAACTGGTGCACGAGGTCCGTCATGCAGCCCTCGCGCAGCGCGTCGATCTGTGCCCGGAGGCTTTGTGCATCCAGGATGTCGTTGCGTTGCTGGTAGATCACCTTGCGTTGGTCGTTCGACACATCGTCGTACTCCAGCAGCTGCTTGCGGATGTCGAAGTTGCGGGCCTCGACCTTGCGCTGGGCGCTTTCGATGCTGCGGGTCACGATGCCCGCCTCGATGGCCTCGCCCTCGGGCATCTTCAGCCGGTCCATGATGGCCCGCACCTTCTCGCCGGCGAAGATCCGCATCAGCGAATCGTCCAGGCTCAGGTAGAAACGGGACGAACCCGGGTCGCCCTGGCGACCAGAGCGGCCACGCAGCTGGTTGTCGATGCGCCGGCTTTCATGGCGTTCGGTGGCGATGATGCGCAATCCGCCGAGCGACTTCACCTTCTCGTGATCCGACTGCCACTGATCACGAAGCGCCTGGACCCGCTGAGACCTGCTGGCCTCGTCCAGTGACTCGTCGGCCTCGACCGCAGCGATCATCTTTTCCAGGTTGCCACCAAGCACGATGTCGGTGCCTCGGCCAGCCATGTTGGTGGCAATGGTGATGGCACCCGGGCGACCCGCCTGAACGATGATGTCCGCTTCGCGGGCGTGCTGCTTGGCGTTGAGCACCTCGTGCGGCAGCTTTTCTGCGGCCAGCAGACCGGAGATGATTTCCGAGTTCTCGATCGAGGACGTACCCACCAGCACCGGCTGCCCCCGCTCGTGGCACTCGCGGATGTCCTGGATCGCAGCAACGTACTTTTCCTTTGTCGTCTTGTACACGCGGTCGAGCTGGTCGACCCGCTGGCTGGGCCGGTTGGGCGGGATCACCACGGTTTCCAGGCCGTAGATTTCCTGG
>CAMLNH010000170.1 GCA_946481355.1 uncultured Curvibacter sp. | reverse complement strand
ACCAGCCTGTCCAAGCGCAGCAATGTGCCGGGCCTGCGCAGCGGCTTCGTGGCCGGGGACGCGGCTATCATGAAGGCCTTCCTGCTCTACCGCACCTACCACGGCAGCGCCATGAGCCATGTGGTGCAGGCCGCCAGCATCGCGGCCTGGAACGACGAGCAGCACGTGGTCGACAACCGCAACCAGTACCGGCAGAAATTCGCCGCCGTCACGCCCATGCTGGCACCGGTGCTGGACGTGGCCCTGCCCGACGCCGCCTTCTATCTCTGGGCGGGTGTGCGCGGTTCCGACACCGAGTTCGCCCGCGAGCTCTACGCTCTTTACAATGTCACCGTACTGCCCGGCAGCTATCTGGCGCGCGAGGCCCATGGCACCAATCCCGGCGCCGGGCGTGTGCGCATGGCGCTGGTGGCCGAAACCGCCGAGTGCGTGGAAGCGGCCGAGCGCATCGTCCAATTTGTCCAATCCCGAAACTGAGTCCATCCGACATGAGCCAACAACTGCAACAGATCATCGAAGCCGCCTGGGACAACCGCGCGAACATCTCCGTCAAGTCCGCCCCCAAGGAAGTGGCCGAGGCCGTTGAGCACGTGATCTCCGAGCTCAACAAGGGCCGCCTGCGCGTGGCGACGCGCGAAGCCGTGGGCAAGTGGACGGTGCACCAGTGGATCAAGAAGGCCGTGCTGCTGTCCTTCCGCCTCAAGGACAACGAGGTCATCAAGGCCGGCGACCTGGGCTTCTACGACAAGGTGCAGACCAAGTTCGCCCACCTGTCCGCTGAAGAGATGGCCGCCACCGGGGTGCGTGTGGTGCCCCCGGCCGTGGCACGCCGTGGCAGCTACATCGCCAAGGGTGCCATCCTGATGCCCAGCTACGTGAACATCGGCGCCTACGTCGATGAGAACACCATGGTCGACACCTGGGCCACCGTGGGCTCCTGCGCCCAGATCGGCAAGAACGTGCACCTCTCGGGCGGCGTCGGCATTGGCGGTGTGCTGGAGCCCGTGCAGGCCGGCCCGACCATCATCGAAGACAACTGCTTCATCGGCGCGCGTTCCGAGATCGTCGAAGGCGTGGTGGTCGAGGAGAACTCCGTGATCTCCATGGGCGTGTACATCGGCCAGAGCACCAAGATCTACGACCGCGCCACGGGCGAGATCCATTACGGCCGCGTGCCCGCGGGCTCGGTGGTGGTCTCGGGCAATCTGCCCAGCGCCGACGGCAAGTACAGCCTGTACTGCGCGGTCATCGTCAAGCGTGTGGACGCCCAGACCCGGGCCAAGACCAGCCTGAACGACCTGCTGCGCGACTGATCACGACGCCGGGCCAGCGCCCACAACGGAGGAAGCATGAGCACCACAGCCGAACGCCCCATGGGCACGATGGAACGGATCCTGCGTCTGATGGCCGAGAAGAAGGCCTCGGACATCTACCTGTCGGCGCATTCGCCGGCGCTGATCCGCATCAACGGCCAGTGCGTGCCCATCAACAACCAGGCCTTGCCGGCCGAGGCCCCGCGCAACCTGCTGGCCGAGATCATCCCCGAGGAGCGCATGGCCGAGCTCGACGCCTACAGCGAGCTCAA
The DNA here is from genome assembly GCA_946481355.1 of uncultured Curvibacter sp. Next base: position 4,729 of record CAMLNH010000170.1, on the reverse strand, counting down.
CATGGGCTTCCCGCTGGCCGGCGTGGGGCGTTTCCGTCTGAGCGCCATGCGCCAGCGCGGCTCGGTGGCGGCTGTGATCCGCTTCGTCTCGGGTGATATCCCCACCCTGGGCTCGCTCTCGCTGCCGCCCATCCTGGGCGATCTCATCATGGAAAAGCGCGGCCTCATCCTCATGGTGGGCGCCACGGGCATGGGCAAGAGCACCACGCTCGCCGCCATGATCGACTACCGCAACGAAAACGCCTCGGGCCATATCCTGACCATCGAAGACCCGATCGAATACCTGTTCAAGAACAAGCGCTCGGTGGTCAACCAGCGCGAGATCGGTGCCGACACCAAGAACCTGCACACCGCACTGCAGAACGCGCTGCGCCAGGCCCCCGACGTGATCATGATCGGCGAGATCCGCGACCGTGAAACCATGTCGGCTGCCATCGCCTATGCGCAGTCGGGCCACCTGTGCCTGGCCACCATGCACGCCAACAACAGCTACCAGGCCCTGAACCGGATCCTCAGCTTCTACCCGGTGGAAGTGCGTCAGACCATGCTGGGCGACCTCGCCAGTGCTACCAAGGCCATCGTTTCCCAGCGCCTGCTGCGCACGGTCACAGGCAGCCGCACGCCGGCCGTGGAAATCATGCTCAACACCAAGCTGATCTCCGAGCTGATCGAAAAGGGCGAATTTTCAGAGATCAAGGAGGCGCTTGAAAAGGCCATGGCCGAAGGCTCGCAGAACTTCGAGCAGGACATCGCCCGCCTCATCACCGACGGGGTGATCGATCGCAAGGAAGGCCTGGCCAACTCCGACTCGCCCACCAACCTCATGTGGCGTCTGCAGAACGACTTCCAGAAGCCGGACCAGGCCCAGACAGCCGAAGACCACCACGACGACGAACCGTCTTTCACCGAGATCACGCTGGACGTGAAGCACGGCTGACAGGCTTTTTTCTTTTTCCGCATGTCCCTGACCCTGCAACTGACCGAACAGCTGATCGCCCGCCCCTCCGTCACCCCCGACGACGCCGGTTGCCAGCAGCTCATCGCCGAACGCCTGCAGGCCCTGGGCTTTGCCTGCGAGACCCTGGCCAGCGGCCCGGACGATTTCCGCGTCAGCAACCTCTGGGCCCAGCGCACGGCCGCCGCTGACGCACCGCTGCTGGTCTTTGCCGGCCACACCGACGTGGTACCCACGGGCCCGGTCGCGCAGTGGAGTCAGGACCCGTTCATGCCCACGCACCGCGGCGGCAAGCTCTATGGCCGCGGCGCGGCCGACATGAAGACCTCCATCGCCGCCTTCGTGGTGGCCGTGGAGGAATTCGTGGCCGCCCGGCCCCAGGCCCCGTTGAACATCGCTCTGCTGCTGACCAGCGACGAGGAAGGCCCGGCCGTGGACGGCACGGTCAAGGTCTGCGAGGTGCTGCAGTCCCGCGGCATCCAGCTGGACTACTGCATCGTGGGCGAACCCACCTCGGTGCAGCGCACGGGTGACATGATCAAGAACGGTCGCCGCGGCACCATGAGCGGCAAGCTCACGGTCAAGGGCGTGCAGGGCCACATCGCCTACCCGCACCTGGCGCGCAACCCCATCCATCTGTTTGCCCCCGCCCTGGCCGAGCTCACGGCCATCGAGTGGGACCGGGGCAACGACTTCTTTCCGCCCACGACCTGGCAGGTCAGCAATATCCACGGCGGCACCGGCGCGAGCAACGTGATCCCGGGTGCGATCGTGGTGGACTTCAACTTCCGCTTCTGTACCGAATCCACGCCCGAGAGCCTGCAGCAACGCCTGTCGGCCGTGCTGGACCGGCACGAACTCGACTACGAACTGGCCTGGACCATCGGCGGCCTGCCCTTCCTGACCACACCCGGCACGCTGGTCAACGCCGTGCGCGACGCCATCCGTGACGAGACCGGCCTCGAGACCGAGCTCTCCACCACCGGCGGCACCAGCGATGGCCGCTTCATCGCCCGGATCTGCCCGCAGGTCATCGAGCTCGGCCCCACGAACGCCACGATCCACAAGATCGACGAGCACATTCCCGTGGCCGACATCGAGCCCCTCAAGAACATCTACCGGCGCGTGCTGGACAAGCTCGCGCAATGAAAGCGTCGCCCACCGTCTCGCCGACCGTGATCACCGAGATCGAGGCCGGTGCGCAGCAGCTGGAGGCCGCGGGTGTGGCCTACGGTCACGGCACCACAAACGCCTTTGACGAAGCCGCCTGGCTGGTGCTCTGGCGCCTGGGCCTGCCACTGGATGATCTGGACAGCGTCGCCCAGCGTCCGGTCAGCGCTACCGACCAGGCGCAGATCGCCGAACTACTGCGGCAACGCATCAACACACGCAAGCCGGCGGCCTACCTGACGCACGAAGCCTGGCTGCAGGGCGTGCCCTTCTACGTGGACGAGCGCGCCATCGTGCCGCGCAGCTTCATTGCCGAGCTGCTGGCCGACGGGACCATCGACGCCTGGCTGGGCGAGCACACGCAGCGCGTGCTGGACCTGTGCACCGGCAATGGCAGCCTGGCCGTACTGGCCGCCCTGGCCTGGCCCGAGGTCAGCGTGGACGGTGCCGACCTCTCGGAGGACGCCCTGGCCGTGGCCCGCATCAATGTGGACAAGCACGGCCTGCAGGAGCGCATCACGCTGCTGCACTCCGATGGCCTGGCCGGTGTACGCGGCGCCTACGACCTCATCCTCTGCAACCCGCCCTACGTCAATGCGCAGAGCATGGCCGCCCTGCCCGCCGAGTACCGCGCCGAGCCCGAGCTGGCCCTGGCCGGCGGCAGCGACGGCATGGACTTCATCCGCCGACTGCTGCGTGAAGCGCCGGCACACATGACGGAGCACGCCGTGCTCGTGCTGGAGATCGGCAACGAGCGCGAATACTTTGAGGCGGCCTTCCCACGACTGGAAGTCGCCTGGCTGGAAACAAGTGCTGGCGCAGACCCGGTCCTGCTGGTCACCCGTGAAGCCCTGCTGAAACCCCAATGATCACCTTGAAAAACGTCACCTTGCGCCGCGGCGCCAAGGTGATCCTCGATGGCGCGTCCGCCACCATCAACCCGGGCGAAAAGGTCGGCCTCGTCGGCCGCAACGGTGCCGGCAAGTCCACCCTCTTCGCCCTGCTCAACGGCACGCTGCACGAAGATGCCGGTGAGTGCTATATCCCGGCCCAATGGCGCCTGGCCCAGGTGGCCCAGGACATGCCGGAGACCAGCGAATCAGCCACCGACTTCGTGATCGGCGGCGATACACGTCTGGTGGCCGCCCAGGCCGAAGTCGCTGCCGCCGAGGCCACGGATGATGGCGAGCGCATGGCCCACGCCTATATGGAGCTGCACGACGCTGGCGCGCACGATGCGCCAGCCCGTGCGCAGGCCCTGATCCTGGGCCTGGGTTTCAAGACCACGGAGCTGAGCCAGCCCGTCAACAGCTTCTCGGGCGGCTGGCGCATGCGCCTGCAGCTCGCGCGTGCGCTCATGTGCCCGAGCGATCTGCTGCTGCTCGACGAGCCCACCAACCATCTGGACCTCGACGCTCTGGTCTGGCTCGAAGCCTGGCTGCAGCGCTACGCGGGCACCATGCTGGTCATCAGCCACGACCGCGAATTCCTCGACGCCGTCACCGGCGTGACCCTGCACATCGAGAACGCCCAGCTCAAGCGCTACGGCGGCAATTACAGCAAGTTCGAGGACATGCGCGCCGAGCAGTTGGAGCTGCAACAAGCCTCCTACTCGCGCCAGCAGGAGAAGATCGCGCATCTGCAGAAATTCATCGACCGCTTCAAGGCCAAGGCCAGCAAGGCCAAGCAGGCCCAGAGCCGCGTCAAGGCGCTGGAGCGCATGGAGAAGATCGGCCCCGTGCTGGCCGAAGCCGACTTCACCTTCGAGTTCAAGGAGCCGGCCAACTTGCCCAACCCCATGCTGGCCCTGCAGGAAGTCAGTTGCGGCTACCCGCCGCCCGAGGGCGCGCCCTCGGGGACACCGCCCACAACCATCGTACGCAACGTCAGCAAGTCGGTGCTGGCCGGCCAGCGCATCGGCATCCTGGGCGCCAACGGCCAGGGCAAATCCACGGTTGTGAAGACCATCGCACGGGATCTCAAACCGCTGAGCGGCGAGATCATCGAGGGCAAGGGCCTGGCCATCGGCTACTTCGCCCAGCAGGAACTCGACGTGCTGCGGCCGCAGGACACGCCGCTGGAACACATGATCCGCCTGGTCAAGGACACGACGGCCCGCGGCGCGCTCAGCGGACAGGCCACACGCGAGCAGGATCTGCGCACCTTCCTGGGCAGCTTCAACTTCACGGGCGATCAGGTCAAGCAGACTGTGGGCACCATGAGCGGTGGCGAAAAGGCCCGGCTGGTACTGTGCATGCTGGTCTGGCAGCGGCCCAATCTGCTGCTGATGGACGAGCCCACCAACCACCTGGACCTGGCCACACGCGAAGCGCTGTCCGTGGCGCTCAACGAGTTCGAGGGCACTGTGATGCTGGTCAGCCATGACCGCGCCCTGCTGCGCTCGGTCTGTGATGAGTTCTGGCTGGTCTCGCGCGGCGGCATCAGCCCCTTCGATGGCGACCTCGACGACTACCAGCGCTACCTGCTGGACGAAGCCAAGCGCCAGCGCGAAGCGCTCAAGGAAGCCCAGACTGTCTTGGCGGCTGCTGAAAGCGCCCCACCTCCCCCCCCTGCGGTCACCCCAGCCAAGCGCGAAGACAACCG
>CAMLNH010000169.1 GCA_946481355.1 uncultured Curvibacter sp. | reverse complement strand
ACAGCCTGGTCCAGAAAGCCGGCCTGCAGGACACACTGAAGTCCGGCACCTACACCGTCTTCGCGCCCAGCAACGAAGCCTTCAAGGCCGTGCCCGCCAAGACGCTGGAAGAACTGGCAGCCAACCCGGCCCGCCTCAAGGACGTGCTGACCTACCACGTGGTGGCCGGCAAAGTGATGGCCGCCGACGTCAAGAACGGCCCGGCCAAGACCGTGCAGGGCGCCAATGTGGCCCTGGCCCGCGCCGGGGCCTACGTCACCGTGGAAGACGCCATGGTGACCCGCGCCGATCTGGCCGCCACCAACGGCGTGGTGCACGTGGTGGACCGCGTGCTGATGCCGCCCGTGCGCCGCTGAAGCCCGCCGTGCGGGCCCGCCGCGGCCTGCACGCTCTTTCCTCCGTGCAGGCCCACCCACCGGTGGGCCTGCGCCTTTGAGATGTCCATGTTCCGTGCCCTCACCGTGATGCAAGCGCCCTCGCCCACCCCCACCCGTCGCCAGCTCCTGCTCGCCGCCGCCAGCCTGCCCCTGCTGGGCGTTGCCCACGCCCAGACGCCGCGGCCCGCTGCGACCGTGCGTGTGCCCGAGATCGTGCAGATCGTCGACAGCTCCACCGACCAGCTCGACGTCTCGCGCGACTTCCTCATCGGCTCACGCGCCGCCTGGCAGGAGTTCAATGCCCGCGGCGGCTGGCGCGGCCGTGCCGTGCAGCACACCGTGATCGAGGTTGATGGCAGCCCCGCCAGCCTGCGCGAGGCCGTGGAGGCCGTACGCGCCCTGCCCAACGGCCTGGCCCTGTGCGGCACGGCGGGCGACCGCACCGCCGCCCAGCTGGTGGAGCTCTTGCGCCTGGACCCGCTGGAGATCGCCCACGTCGCCCCCTGGCTGCATCAGGACCTGGCCGCGGGCGCCGAACAGCGCACCTTTCCCATCTTCGCCTCGCGCCAGGAACAGATCGCCCACGCGCTGCGCTCGCTCTCGGTCATCGGCGTGCCCGAGCTGGGCGTGGTCTACGCCTCGGCGCAGGAACAGCGCCTCTACGAAAACGAGGTCCAGCGCATCGTGCGCACCCTGCGGCTGCAGCTGCGCCTGCAGACCTACGCCCCCGTCGGCAGCCTGCAGGAGCTGGGCCGCAAGCTCACGCCCCAGACGCCACCCATCCTGCTCTTCGTCGGCGGCACGCCCGAGCTCGCGCAGTTCGCCCAGGGACTGGAGCGGCAGGACCGCCAGCGCTACGTCATCGGCCTGGCCGACGTGAACCTGCAGACGCTCAACCAGCTCGGCGCCGCACGCAACACCCCCGTCATGGCCACCCAGGTCGTGCCCATGGTCACGGCCGGCCTGCCCATTGTGCGCGCCTACCGCGAGACGCTGGCACGACTCTTTGACGAACCACCCAATCCATTGAGCCTGGCCGGCTACATCGCCGCACGCTACGCGCAGGACGTGCTGCAGACCCTGGAACCCGCGGCCACGCGCGCTCAGGTGCTGCAGGCCTTCCGCCAGCGCAACCAGCTGGACCTGGCGGGTTTCCGCATCAGTTTCCAGGCCCAGCGCCGCAGCAGCGCCTACGTCACGCAGAGCATGCTGACGGCGGACGGCCGAATTCTGGGCTAAGCCCGGTGCTATGCTGCCGCGAGTCTGACGAACACCCCGCATGAAGAACGGAACCGACCTCGCCGCCATCGACCTGGGCTCCAACAGCTTCCGGCTCGAAATCGCCCAGCTCGACCACGGCCTGCTCAAACGCCGCGAGTACCTCAAGGAAACCGTGCGCCAGGGCAATGGCCTGGACGCCGAGCGCAACCTCACGCGTGAAGCCATGCAGCGCGGCTGGGACTGCCTGGGCCGCTTTGCCGAACGCCTGGCCGGTTTCAAGAAGGCCCAGGTGCGTGCCGTCGCCACCCAGACCCTGCGCGAAGCGCGCAACCGCGAAGAGTTCCTGAGCCGCGCGCAGCAGATCCTGGGCTTTCCCATCGAGGTCATCTCCGGCCGCGAGGAAGCACGCCTGATCTACCAGGGCGTGGCCCACCTGCTGCCGCAGAGCGACGAGCGCCGCCTGGTGGTGGACATCGGCGGGCGTTCCACCGAACTCATCCTGGGCCAGGGCTACCGCCCCCGCTTCATGGACTCCTACCGCGTGGGCAGCGTGGCCTGGTCCATGCGCTACTTCCCAGAGGGTGTCTTCAGCACCGCCGCCTTCGACACTGCCGAGATCGCGGCCCAGGCCGTGCTCGAGGAAGCCCTCAACAGCTGCCGCCCACAGGACTGGGACACGGCCTACGGCTCCTCGGGCACCGTGGGCGCCGTGGGCGATGTGCTGCAGGCCGCGGGCTTCCCTGCGGGCCTGATCACGCGCGAGGGGTTGGACTGGCTGCTCGACCGCCTGCTCAAGGCCGGCAGCGCCGAGCGCCTGCGTATCGAGGGCATGAAGGACGACCGGCGCGCCGTGATCGGCGGCGGCGTCAGCGTGCTGCGCGCCGTGTTCGACCTGCTGGAGATCGACGAGATGCACGTGGCCCAGGGCGCGCTGCGCCACGGCGCACTCTACGACCTGCTGGACCGCGAACACGAACAGAGCGACCAGCGCAGCACCAGCGTGCAGCGCCTGGCGCGCAATTTCGGCGTCGACCCGGCCCAGGCCCGGCGCGTGAGCCAGGTGGCCGAAGCCCTGTTGCAGCAACTCGCGCGTAGTCACAACCTGCCCGAGCTGGAGCGCCACCTGCGCAAGCTCGGCTGGGCCGCGCAGCTGCACGAGATCGGCAGCGCCATCTCGCACAGCGACTACCACAAGCACGGCGCCTATATCCTGGACAACGCCGACGCCGCCGGCTTCACCATGAACGAACTCCACCGCCTGGGCCAGCTCGTGCTGGGCCACCGCGGCAAGCTGCGCAAGCTGGACCTGCAGCTCGACGACGAAGCCTTCACCCTGCAACTGCTGACCCTGCGCCTGGCCGTCGTGCTCTGCCATGCCCGGCGCGACCCCGACCTGCACGGCCTGCATGTGGAATGGGACGGCGGCACCGAAGTCCAGCTCAGCCACCCCGCAGCCTGGGGCGCGAGCTACCCGCAATCGGCCTGGCTGCTGCAGGAAGAAGTGCAGGCCTGGCAGAAGACGGCCTGGGTGCTGCGGGTCAGCAGCGTGGGCTGAGCCGGCTCAGATGAGCCAGCCGACATTGCGGAGTGTCTGCACCAGACCTTCGGCGAACTGGCGATAGCCCTGGGCATTGGCATGCACCGTGTCGGCCCGCAGCTCGGGGCGTGACAGCACATCGGCCCAGCCCTGCGCGTGCAACGGCACCTTGAGTTCCTCGGCCAGCTCGGCATAGAGCGGATGGTCCTTGAGGCTGCCCGTGCCGGCCGCCAGCAGCGAGACCTGGGGCACAGCCACCAGCAGCACCTGCGCGCCACCGGCCTGCGCCGTGCGGCTGATCTCGCGGATCGTGCTCTTGGCCGTGCCCGCACTCATCTGGCGCAGAAAGTCATTGCCGCCGATGCTCACGATGACCAGCTTCGGCTGATGCTCCTGCAGCAGCGCCGGCAGCAGCGCCAATGCCTGGGCTGTGGTGTCGCCCGAGACGCCGCCGTTGACCACCTGCCAGCTGGTGAGAGACTGCAGCACGACGGGATAGGCCGTGTCGGGCGTGGCGCCCACGCCCGAGGTCAGGGAGTCACCCAGGGCCAGCACGGTGCTGCCCGCGGGCAGGGCCTGGGCCTGGGGCGCGCGCTTGCCGCAGGCGGCCAGCAGGCCGAGCGCAGCCACGGCGGTCAGCAGGCGGCGGCGCGACAGGTGCTCATGCGAAGGCGATGGGTTCATGAATCGCATCCCGTCCATCACTTCTCGCTGGCGGCGAGCTTGACGCCCAAGCCGGCAAAGGCCGCGGCAAAACCGTAGCGCAGACGGCGCTGCACGGCCGCAGACTCGATGACATGGCGGCGGAAGGCATACGCCACCAGGCCATAGACGACAAAGACCGCAAAGGTCATGGCCATGAAGACCGCGCTCAAGGTGAGCAACTGCAGCAGAGGCTGATCGGCACCGGACTCGACGAACTGCGGCAGGAAGGCCAGGAAGAAGATGGTCAGCTTGGGATTGAGGATGTTCAGCAGGAAGGCCTTGAGCACGATCCCTGTCACACTGGCGCGCGCCACCGAACCATCCATCACGAAGGCCGAGGTATCGCGCCAGGTGGCGTAGGCGACGTAGAAGAGGTAGGCCACGCCGGCGTACTTGAGCACCTGGAACGCCAGCGCACTCGTGTGCATGACGGCCGCCAGGCCGAGCACCGTGGCCGCCAGGTGCGGCACGATGCCCAGGGTGCAGCCCAGGCTGGCATAGACACTGGCCGCGCGCCCTTGTACCAGACCGGTGGAAACGGTGTAGATCACCCCGGTCCCCGGAATCAGAACGACCACCAGGGAGGTGATGAGAAATTCGAGGCTGATCATGCGGACATCCTTGACTGTGGCAGTGGCTGATTTATATCAGCCTGCCGTTGCGCCCCTTCAGCTCACGCGAGGGTGAGCTCCGTGCGCACGGGGACGGCCCGGCGCAAGGCGTCCCCCACGGGCGAATGCGCCTCCGCCCACTCGACGATCTGGCGCAGCGCCTCCTGGGTAACGCCGTCAGCTGCAATCCGCACCTGCACCCGCATGCTCTGCGGCCCCGGCGCAATGTCATCACCCAGACCGAAGATGCCGCGGTCGTCCGAGACGCTGTCCACCGTGACCTCCAGGCGCGTCAGCGTCACACCCAGTTGGGCGGCACGCATGGCGATCACCGTCGCGTCGCAGTTGGCCAGCGCGGCCCGCAGAAACCAGCCCGGCGTGGGCGCGGCGCCCCCGCCGCCCACACTCTTGGGCATGTCGCTCACCAGCACCGCGCCGTTCAGCCCCTCGGCCTTGCAACTCAGTCCGTCGATCAAGGTAGCGGTGGCAGGCTTGTCGGTGATGCGCCCTTTCTCGGGATGCTCTGAGAAAAAGCGGATGACGTTCTGCATCGACTGCTGGATCCGAACCTGGCTCATACCTGCCTCCTGTCGTTTGTCCTGTCTCTCGGGCTGGGGCAGGTTTTACATCAAGCCTTGCGGGCAGACAAGAAACCGAAGCGAGGTCGCAGTGACGGGGCTTCAACGTCCCGATGAACCGCTCCATGCAATCGCCAACACTAGATCGACGCTGACCGGCGGGTCTTGAGACCAGCCCAGGCCAAGCCCAGAGCCAGCACAAAGGCAACGACCGCCACGGCCGCCAAAGCAAGCACACTCTGCTGATGGTAGTTGACCAGGCCGTCGAAGTACTGACCTTCTTCGTTGTAGGGCAGGCTGGCGCGCTGCCAGGCCACCACGGCCAGGACACAGCCCAGGACCCCACACAAAGCCGACAGCCCCGTACAGACCAAGAACAGGGCAGACCGTCTCATGCCGCCTGGCCCCCCAGCCAACAGCGCTGCTTCACCAGAACGTCCCTAGGTCTCATAAGAGGTCAGCAGCACGTCGGCCGCCTGCTCACGCAGCGGTATGAGCGCCTGGTAGGCATCGGACATGAACCACGCGTCGGCCGCAGCAAGGTTGGGAAAGCGTATGACCACGATGTCGGTGTGCGGATTGACACCTGCCAGGGCCGCCCGCTGTCGGCCTCGAAACACCAGCTCGGCGCCCCAGGGCTGTAAGGTGCCGGGCACCTGGTCCCGGTACGCGGCCCATTTCAGGGGATCTTTAACAGTGATCTGTCCGACGACGTAGGCGTGGGTCATGACGGGGATTTCTGAGATGCCATTCAAAAATGCAAGGTTTGCGGCTCACAAAAAGCGGGGGCCGTGCTGTTGTACGTCCATCGTGCTGCGCCGAGCCAACGTAAAGGCAACCGGCACGTTATGCCTCGTTGCGCTCTGCAATAGGATCGACAGCTCGAATATCTTTCATCGACAGGTCATAAACGAGCAGGATTGTCTTCCCGACGGAGCGTGTGGGCATCAGGCGCTCCTTCATTTCCTCCGTCAACCCCCGACTATGGAATTCGCTGAGGAAATCAAGGAACTTGGTTAGAGTTGTGTAGTAGTCCTCTTCACCAAGGTCTTTCGGGAAGAGAAGCTTGAAGCGATACCCTCCGGTTGCCTCCGCAACGATCGAGTAAGTGAGCGAGTACGGTTGCTGCTTCGACGTCTTTCCAGCGGAAGAGATAAGAACTGGACACGGCGCATCCGGACCCAGTAGCTTTGCCCAGAGCGTTCCTAGCCCCTTCTTCAGAAGGACGTAGTGGTCCTTCCCCATTTCGCCGAGAAACCCATCGAAGTAGGCCTTAGAAATGTAGACCGCTGCTGCAGTCGGGAGGAGCCACTCAAGTCCACCATATACC
>CAMLNH010000168.1 GCA_946481355.1 uncultured Curvibacter sp. | reverse complement strand
CGCCCGAGCCCGCGCTCATCCTCGCGGGCGCAGGTTCCGGCAAGACGCGCGTGCTGACCACGCGCATCGCCTGGCTGCTGCAGACGGGCCAGGTCTCGCCCGGCGGCGTGCTGGCCGTGACCTTCACCAACAAGGCCGCGCGCGAAATGATGACGCGCCTGCAGTCCATGCTGCCCGTCAACGTGCGCGGCATGTGGATCGGCACCTTCCACGGCCTGTGCAACCGCCTGCTGCGCGCCCACCATCGCACGGTCAACCTGCCGGCCACCTTCCAGATCCTGGACACGCAGGACCAGCTCAGCGCCATCAAGCGGCTGTGCAAGCAGTTCAATGTGGACGAGGAACGTTTTCCGCCCAAGCAGCTGGCCTGGTTCATCGCCGGCTGCAAGGAAGAGGGCCTGCGCCCGAACATGGTGGACGGCAACGACCCCGACACGCGCAAGAAGGTCGAGATATACCAGCTCTACGAAGACCAGTGCATGCGCGAAGGCGTGGTGGATTTCGGCGAGCTGCTGCTGCGCAGCTATGAGCTGCTGCGCGACAACGACCCGGTGCGCGAGCACTACCAGCGGCGCTTCCGCCACATCCTGATCGACGAGTTCCAGGACACCAACAAGCTGCAATACGCCTGGATCAAGCTGCTGGCCGGTTGCGACGCCGAAGGCCGACCGCGTGCCGACGGCCAGATGGGCGCGGTGTTTGCCGTGGGCGACGACGACCAGAGCATCTACGCCTTCCGTGGCGCGCGCGTGGGCAATATGGCCGACTTCGTGCGCGAGTTCCAGGTGCAGCACCAGATCAAGCTGGAGCAAAACTACCGCAGCCACAGCAACATCCTGGACACGGCCAACGCCCTCATCAGCCACAACAAGCACCGCCTGGGCAAGAACCTGCGCACCGACCAGGGCGCGGGTGAACCCGTGCGCGTCTACGAAGCCGTGAGCGATTTCGCCGAGGCGCAGTGGATGATCGACGAGATGAAGCAGCTCATCCGCGAGGGCACGAGCCAGAAGGAGATTGCCGTGCTCTACCGCAGCAATGCGCAGAGCCGGGTGATCGAGACCGCGCTGTTCAATGCCAGCCTTCCCTACCGCGTCTACGGCGGCCTGCGCTTCTTCGAGCGCGCCGAAATCAAGCATGCGCTCGCGTACCTGCGCCTGCTGGAGAACCCGAAAGATGACACCAGCTTCCTGCGCGTGGTGAACTTCCCGCCGCGCGGCATCGGCGCACGCTCCATCGAGCAGCTGCAGGACGCGGCGCGCGCGGCCAACAGCTCGCTGCACGACGCCGTGGGCCAACTGCAGGGAAAAGCCGGCGCCAACCTCGGCGCCTTCGTCGCCAAGATCGACGTGCTGCGCGAGCAGACCCAGGGCCTGACCCTGCGCGAGATCATCGAACTCGTGCTGCAGCACAGCGGCCTGATCGAGCACTACCAGACCGAGCGCGAAGGCGCCGACCGCATCGAGAACCTGGAAGAGCTGGTCACCGCGGCGGAGAGCTTTGTCAGCATCGAAGGCTTCGGCCGCGAGGCCGAGGCCATCGAAGCCGCTGCCAGTGCCGTGCCGGACGAGGAGAGCGGCGAGGTCATGTCGCCGCTGGCGGCCTTCCTGACCCATGCCGCTCTCGAAGCCGGTGACAACCAGGCGCAGGAAGGCCAGGAGGCCGTGCAACTCATGACCGTGCACGCCAGCAAGGGCCTGGAGTTCGACGTGGTCTTCATCACAGGCCTGGAAGAAGGCCTCTTCCCGCACGAGAACTCCATGAACGACTTCGACGGTCTGGAGGAAGAGCGCCGCCTCATGTACGTGGCCATCACGCGCGCGCGTCAGCGCCTGTACCTCAGCCACTCGCAGACGCGCATGTTGCACGGCCAGACGCGTTATCACATCCGCAGCCGTTTCTTCGACGAACTGCCCGAAGAGACGCTCAAGTGGATCACCCCCAAGAACCAGGGCTTCGGCAGTGGCTTTGCGCCGCCCGCCGCGGGCTACAACCGCCAGCGCGAGAGCTGGGGCCCCGGCTGGCAGGGCGGCGCGACCAGCGGTTACTCAGGGGGCTACGGGCGTGACACCGGTGCCACCAGTGCTTCGAGCACCAAGGTCGTCCAGCAGGCGCAGGAAGCGGCCACCGGCCTCAAGGTCGGCATGCAGGTCTTCCACAACAAGTTCGGCGAGGGCAAGGTGCTCACGCTCGAAGGTTCGGGCGACGATGCTCGCGCGCAGATCAGTTTCCCGCGGCATGGCACCAAATGGCTGGCGTTGTCGGTGGCCAAACTCACACCGGTGACTTGACGCAGCTCAGCGCAGAAGACGGCCATCACGGCCGATCACCGTGACCTCCATGAACTTCGAGCCCGAGTGGTTGTCCGGGGCGAAGGTGACCCGGAAGCCGCCCACGTCGAAGTTGTTCAGGCGATCGAGCTGGGCGATGACTTTCTGGCGCGTGGGCTCGGGCCCACTGCGGCGCAAGGCTTCGACCAGGATCTTGGCGGCGATGAAGGACTCGATGCTGGCATAGGAAATCACCTTGTCAGGCTGGTACTTGGCCATCAGCGTCTGGAACTCACGCACCACCGGCACCCGGGCCGAGTAGGGATAGGGCATGACCTGGGAGATGCCGATGCCGCGTGCCTTGTCCTCGCCGGCGTTGACCAGCAGCTCCTTGAAGTTCACCACCGAGATGCTGAACAGCTGCGCCTGGCTGCCCAGGGCGCGCAACTTCTTGATGAAGGCCGCCGATGCCCGGTTCACCGACACCATGATCACGGCGTCAGGTTGGGCCGGCGCGATGGCGGCCACGGCTGCATCGACCTCTTCGGGTTTGGTGCGGTCGTAGCCGCCCTTGGCAACGAGCTCCAGGCCCAGTTTTTTCATGGCTGATTCGGCGCCCGCCAAACCGCTCTTGCCGAAGGCATCGTCCTGGTACATCACGGCAATACGGCGCACACCGATGGTGTGCAGATGCTCCACCATGCCTGCGGTTTCATCGGTGTAGCTGGCACGGATGTGGAAGAGGTTGGGGTGGGTGGGGTTGCGCAGGTCCTGCGCGCCGGTATACGGCGCCAGCAGGGCGACGCCCGCTTCTTCAAGTACCTTGTTCTTGTTCAGGGCCAGCACGTTGGCGGTGCCCACAAACCCGAACAGGGCGATCGGCTTGTCTTCGGCCAGGAGCTGGCGTGTCAGGGCGAGGGTCTGGTCTGCCTTGTAGCTGTCGTCCTTGACGACCACGCGGATCTTGCGACCATGAATGCCACCACTGTCGTTCACGTGGGCGAAATAGGCCGCCCCACCGGCCACGTATTCTGTGCCGGTGCCGGCGATGGTGCCGGTCAGTGGCGCCACCTGTCCGATCACGATGTCGTCGGTGGGCCCCGCGGCATGTGCCAGGGTAAGGCAGCCGGAAAGACCCAGCAACAGGACGCGTGTCCATAGGCTCAGCATGATCGAGTCTCCTGATGAATGTGTTCTTGGGCGATCCATGAGTTCCGCAATGCAGAACTCATGGTGGGAAGCGCTGTGCGGATTTTGAAAGTGATTGCCCATATTGAACCTATCACTAGCCCCTGAGATGACGCCTAAGCGACAGACTTCACAAAAGGAGAGGCTTGGTCAATAATTCCGCTATGCAGAACAAAGCCAGAGCTTCAAGGCCGGGACAGGGCGCCGCAAGTCCGGCGACAGCACGCAGCCCCCGCCCCAGCCAGGACCGCCATTTCGTCACCGCCCTGGCGCGGGGCCTGCAGGTGCTCAGCGCGTTCCGCACGCGTGATCGTCTGCTGGGCAACCAGGAGCTGGCGCGTCGCTGTGGTCTGCCCAAGTCCACCATCTCCCGACTGACCTACACCCTCACGCGCGAGGGTTACCTGGAGCCGGCGACAGACGGCGCAGGCTCCAGCGGCTACAGGCTGGGCAGTGCGGTGCTGGCCCTGGGGGGCGCCATGCTGGCGCGCGTGGATGTGCGGCCCTTGGCGCGCCCTCTGATGCAGGACCTGGCCGACGGCACGCAGGCCATGGTCTCCCTGGGCCTGCGTGACCGGCTCGGCATGATCTACGTAGAGAACTGTCGCAGCGAGTCCGCGCTGACGCTCAGCCTCGACGTGGGCTCGCGCATCCCGCTGGCCACCAGTGCCATGGGGCGTGCCTATCTGGCCGCTTGCAGCGAAATGGAGCGCGAGGATCTGCTGGAACGTATCCGGGCGCAGGATGAGAAAGCCTGGCCCCGGATCAGGGCGGGTATCAAGCAGGCGCTGGCCGACCAGCAGGCCCATGGTTGCTGCCTCTCCTTCGGCGACTGGCAGAAGGACGTCCATGCGATCGCGGCGGCCTTCCGGCTTGAGGGCACCGGTCCGCTCATGGTGATCAGCTGCGGCGGGCCGGCGGTCAAGCTCTCGCCCAACTTCCTCCTGCAGGAGGCCCGACCCCAGCTGCTGCGCTTGGTGCGCATGCTGCAGGACGGCTCGGTGGCCTGAGCGGGTGGGATGTGCTGCAGGTGGCGAAGCTGAAGCCGGCGGTTTGAGGGTTTTCCGGTAGCTGCTGTCGCCCCACAGCGGACCCTTTCCAGTTTGGAAAGCGGACACTCAATGTCAGAGGCAGGCGGATGCCGAACGCACTCTGCGCTTGACCGAGATGTCAGGTGTCATGGCCCGCATTTCGCCTGAGTGATAGCTGTAGTCTTCAAAGACCTTTCGCCTTTTGATGGGCGATGTAGCGGCCGATTACTCCGCCAGCAAAACCAAAGAAGACTGCGGCGAAGCCACTTTGAAACACCACAAAACCAATGGCAGAAAACACCGCAAAGCCGATACCGCCGTATATGCGGTAATCCATCTTCCGCATGGTTGATTTCACTTCAGGTGACCGATCTTGCTCGAGGAGGATTAACTGCGTTCGACATTGAAAGCAATGGGTCGCCATGGCGCTGTTTTGAGTGTTGCAGGCAGGGCAGAACATTTCCGGCTCCTAACGTTTGACATGAGAGGCATGACCCGGCTTGCCGGGGCATGTCCTCTCGATGGAAGGGTTAGGCGGCTGCTTCGCCTGCATATGGAACGACTGACACGACTTTGGCCCGCAGCGCTTTGAATGAGCCAGACAAACCAAAGCAATCACCCAATTCGACAGAGAGAAGAGTGGCCCCATTCTCTTGGTCTTCTGCTAGTTCCAGATCAAGGGACGACAAGACGTTCTGGTGATTTAAGCCGAACAGTTCTACTTCACTGACATCTTCGAATAGAAAGTGAACCACTGAATCGTGTTCGAGCTTGTAGTAGCCGGCCTCTGTGACTTCAGACGTCATGATCCAGCCGCGCAGCTTGAGCTCAATGCTCGCGTAGTAGGCGCCGTTTGAATGACGGCGCATCCGATCTAGAACGACCTGATGAACCTCTCCGTCGTGAAAGCTTGGCCACTGACCAAAGCGCGCTAGGACAATTTCGAAGTTTGCAATTCGTTCGTATGCGTGCATAAGACGCCTAACGTGATGTAGATCGCAAAGTCTGCGAAATAAAACGGCTGCTGCGTGATAAACCGTCCATTGGATCCACCCTAAGGTCTTGTCGCGATTGAAGAAGTCTTAATCTAAGGGGCTTTTGTGCAGGTATAAATGAAACCGACAGACCACGCAGCGGCCTTACGCATTCTAGGAAGCCGGATGGCGAGGTGATATCCCCCAACAGGGTCATGGAGCGACAGCTTTCGGCGCAAATCCTGAGCGTCCGCTTCTGGCCGGCGCCGCCGCTGGGTGACTGCCACCCATGAGCGAGCAGGCTCAGCTGCCCAAGCCCACATACATATGCTGCACGTCATCGTGCGCATCGATGGCCGCCAGGAAAGCCTCTACCTCCTCTAGTTGCTCCGCACTCAGGCTGGCCGGATCCACCGGGTTCTTGGGCTTGTAGCCCAGCTTGGCGGACAGCACGGTAAAGCCCTGGGCCGGCAGGGCGCGGCTCACGAGGTCCAGGTCGGCGGGGTCGGTGAGGAAGACGGCCACGCCGTCTTCACCGGCGGCTTCGAAGTCCTGCGCGCCGGCTTCGATGGCGGCCACTTCCACGTCGGCATCCGGTTTCGCCGCTTCGGCCTCGATCAGGCCCAGGTGGTCGAAGTCCCAGGCCACAGAGCCCGACGTACCGAGCTGGCCCTTGCGGAAGAGCACGCGCATCTCGGGTGCGGTGCGGTTCACGTTGTCGGTCAGGCACTCCACCATCACGGGCACGCGGTGCGGGGCGAAACCCTCGTACATCACGTGTTCGAAGTGCACCGTCTCACCCGTGAGGCCCGCGCCTTTCTTGATGGCGCGCTCCAGCGTGTCCTTGGGCATGGAGGCCTTGCGGGCCTGCTCCACGGCCAGGCGCAGGCGCGAGTTCAGGGCCGGGTCGGCGCCGCCGCGCGCGGCCACCATGATTT
>CAMLNH010000167.1 GCA_946481355.1 uncultured Curvibacter sp. | reverse complement strand
GACCATGCAGAAGGTCGATGCCGAGGTGCGCCGCATCATCGACGAGCAGTACAAGCTGGCCCGCAAGCTGATCGAGGACAACGCCGACAAGATGCACGCCATGGCCAAGGCCCTGCTCGAATGGGAAACCATCGACACCGAGCAGCTCGACGACATCATGGCCGGCAAGGAGCCGCGTCCGCCCAAGGACTGGACACCGCGCACGCCGAGCTCCGGCGGCGACGATGCCGGTGGCAGCCCGGCAGTGAAGACCGATCCTTCGCCGTCAGCCGCCTGAAGCGGGACGCTATCATCACAAACGGGGCTGATCGCCCCGTTTTGTTTTTCCACCATGTACTGGCAGACCACCCGTTTCCGTATCGACCTGTCTCGTCCGCAGGTCATGGGCATCGTCAACATCACGCCCGATTCCTTCTCGGACGGTGGCAGCCACGCTGACACACGCTCTGCCCTGGCGCACTGCGAGCAGCTGCTCAAGGACGGTGCCGATATCCTGGACCTGGGTGCCGAGTCCACGCGTCCCGGCGCCGTGCAGGTGCCGGTGGCGCAGGAGCTCGCGCGCCTGCTGCCCGTGCTGCGCGAGGCGGTGAAGCTGGGGGTGCCGCTGTCCATCGACAGCTACAAGCCGCGCGTGATGCAGGCCGCGCTCGATCTGGGCGCCGATATCGTCAACGACGTCTGGGCCCTGCGCTGGCAGGACGCGACCGACCCGCTGGACGGCCGTGAGGTCGTCGCAGGCCATCCGGCCTGCGGCGTCTGTCTCATGCACATGCATGGCGAGCCGCGCACCATGCAGGTCAGCCCCATGGCGGGCGATGTGCTGCCGGCCGTTTCAAGCTTTCTGGCCGATGTGGCGCAGGATCTGTGCGCGCGCGGTGTGGCCCAGGAGCGCATCGTGCTCGATCCCGGCATCGGTTTCGGCAAGACCGTGGCGCAGAACTTCTCGCTGCTGGCGCGTCAGGGCGAATTGCGGGGTCTGGGCTATGCTCTGCTCGCTGGCTGGTCGCGCAAGTCCTCCCTGGGGGCTGTGGCCGGTCCGCGGCCGGGCAGTACAGGGCCGATCGGCCAGCACGAGCGCATGGCCCCCAGCATCGCAGCGGCCTTGCTGGCCGTGGAACGCGGTGCGGCCGTCGTGCGTGTGCACGATGTTAGGGAAACCGTGCAGGCTCTGCAGGTGCTGGCAGCTATAAAATGAATAGCATCCAACCACATCGACAGACAGGGACCCAGAGATGAGCAGGAAATACTTCGGCACTGACGGCATTCGCGGCACGGTGGGGCAGTTCCCTATCACGCCGGATTTCGTGCTGCGCCTGGCGCACGCCGTGGGTCGCGTGCTCAAGCGCAGCGAGGATCGCCCCGTGGTGCTGATCGGCAAGGACACCCGTATCTCGGGCTACATGCTGGAGAGTGCGTTGGAGTCCGGCTTCAACTCCGCCGGGGTGGACGTGGTGCTGCTCGGCCCCTTACCCACGCCGGGTGTGGCCTACCTCACGCGTGCACAACGGGCCTCGCTGGGCGTGGTCATCAGCGCCAGCCACAACGCCTATCCCGACAACGGCATCAAGTTTTTCAGCGCCCAGGGCACCAAGCTGCCCGATGCCTGGGAGCAGGCCGTGGAGGCTGCACTCGACGAGTTGCCCGTGTGGGCCGACTCGGCCAGCCTGGGCCGTGCGCGCCGCCTCGACGATGCCTCTGGCCGCTACATTGAATTCTGCAAGAGCACCTTTGCGAGTGATCTGACGCTCAAAGGGCTCAAGATCGTGGTCGATGCAGCGCATGGCGCGGCCTATCAGATCGCCCCCAAGGTCTTCCATGAACTGGGTGCCGAGGTCGTGGCCATCGGCTGTGCGCCCGATGGCCTGAACATCAATCACGAGGTCGGTGCCACGCACACCGAGGCCCTGGTGGCGGCGGTGCAGGCCCACCGCGCCGACTATGGCGTGGCGCTCGACGGCGATGCCGACCGCCTGATGATGGTCGATGCCAGCGGTCGCCTCTACAACGGCGACGAACTGCTCTACCTCATGACCGACGATCGTCTGGGACGTGACGAGCATGTGCCCGGTGTCGTGGGCACGCTCATGACCAATATGGCTGTGGAAGTGGCGCTGAAGAAGCGTGGTGTGCAGTTCGTGCGTGCCAAGGTCGGCGACCGCTATGTGCTGGAGGAATTGCACAAGCACCAATGGCTGCTCGGCGGCGAGGGCTCGGGCCATCTGCTGGCGCTGGACAAGCAGACCACGGGCGATGGCCTGGTCTCGGCCCTGCAGGTGCTGCAGACCTGCGTGCGCAGCGGCCAGACCATGGCCCAGCTGCTGGCCGACGTCACGCTGTTCCCGCAGACCCTGATCAATGTGCGCCTGCAGCCGGGCGTGGACTGGAAGGCCAACACCCGTCTCACGAGCGAGACGAAGGCCGTCGAGGCCGAACTGGGTGAAACAGGTCGTGTGCTGATCCGCGCCAGCGGCACCGAGCCCCTGGTGCGGGTGATGGTCGAGGCGCGGGACGCCAAGCAGGCCCAGGCTTGTGCCGAACGCCTGGCCGCGACGCTGAAGTAGCCGCGCGTCGCTTCAGGCCGCCGCGGAATCGCGCAGTGCGCGCGCCGCCTGCCAGCCCAGCCAGGCGCCCAGGCACTGGGACAGCACGAAGCCGGCCGCGCTGGCCGGTGCGATGCCCGCAAAGCTGTCGCTGAGCATACGGCCCAGCACTGCGGCCGGGTTGGCGAACGAGGTGCTGGCCGTGAACCAGTAGGCCGCCCCGATATAGCAGGCCACGAGCGCGGCTACCTTGCTGGCCGGCGCACGCAGGATCACGAAGACGAGACCGGCCGTGGCCACGGCTTCGGCCAGCCAGAGGCCTGGGCCGCTGCGCAGCTTCTGGCTGGTCTGCACGATGTCCAGGCCAAACATGGCGTGAGCCAGCCAGGCGCCGCTGATGGCCCCCAGCAGTTGCGCTGCTACCGTGCCCAGCAGGCGTCGGCCTCGCAGACCCAACAGCGCGGAGACCAGCGGGTTGAAATGTGCGCCGCTCACCGGCCCCAGGGTCTCGATCAGCACATAGAGCGCGAAGACCGTGGCCATTGTGTTCGCCAGCAGGGCCACGGCAGCATTGCCTTCGGCCAGGCGCTCACCCATGATGCCCGAGCCGATCACGGCGCAGAGCAGCCCGGCCGTGCCCAGGTACTCGGCCAGCAGCGGTCGCCAGGTCGCTTTCATGAGCGCGAGAGATCCCGGGCGCTCTGCTGGATCAACTGCCCTGCGAGTTTCTCGGGTGGCAGGTTGACCAGCAGATCCAGGCGTCGGCGGATGGCATGCAGGGTCTGCCGGAAGGCCTCGAGCTTCTGCTCCTCGCTGCCTTGCACTTCTGACGGATCGGCGTAACCCCAATGCGCCGTGGCTGGATGGCCAGGCCAGATGGGGCAGACCTCGCCAGCAGCGTTGTCGCAGACCGTGATGATCAGGTCCATCTGCGGCGCATCCGCGCCGGCGAACTCGTCCCAGCTCTTGCTGCGCAGGCCCTCGGTGGAGATACCGGCGGTGCGCAGCACCTGCAGGCCCAGGGGATTGGGCTGCTGGTTCTCGCGCGGGCTGCTGCCGGCCGAATAGGCCTGGAAGCGGCCGGCGCTGATATGGTTCAGCGTGGCCTCGGCCAGGATGCTGCGCGCCGAGTTGTGCGTACAGAGGAAGAGGACGTTCAGGGGTGTCGGGGTGTTCATGATGGGCTGGGTGGGGGATGAAAAGGTTCAGCAGCAGGACGAGCCGCTCTTGCCAGCGGGGCCTGCCGCGGGTGTGCAGCAAGCCGTGCGCGGGACAGATGCAGCAGCAACAGGCATCACCTGCGCTTTGGGGGAGCAGCAGGCCGCGGCCTCTTCGGACGCAGCAGCTTTCTGGCTGAAGACCGGAATGCTGTCCAGGGTCTTGAACTGCTCCCAGGCGACGCCCTGCGGGTCGGTGATCCAGTACTTGTCGCTGCGCGCGTAGCAGCAGCTCGTCTCGCCTTCGTCGAGCAAGGCCATGTCGGCCTGGCGGGCCTGCGCCTTGAGCGCCTGCAGCTCCTCGGCAGTCTCGACCTGGATGCCCAGATGGTCCACGCCGGGTTTGTCGCCGCGGGTGGAGATGGCGAAGTTCAGCGGCGGGTCCTGCAGCATCCATTTCGCGTAGTCGCTCTTGGTACGTGCGGGTTTCTGCTGGAACATGGCCGTGTAGAACGCAATGTTCTGCGCCAGATCTTCGACATGCATATGGACGTGGAAGCGCTTCATGATGGTTCCTTCAGGCTGGATCAGCAGCAGACAGCCTTGCGGCCGCGGGCCGGCACGGCTTCGCAGACGCCGCCCTGGCAACAGTGTTCGGTGAGATAGGCCAGCAGGGCGTCCATCTGCGCGAAATTGGCGCGGTAGACGAGGTGACGTCCATCGGGCTGGCTGGCCGCCAGACCTGCGTGCACCAGCTCCTTGAGATGGAAGGAGAGGGCGCTGGGGCTGATCTCCAGCTGCTCGGCCAGCACGCCGGGTGTGAGCCCCTCGAGGCCGGCCATGACCAGGGCGCGGAAGGCGCGCAGACGCTGCGCCTGGGCCAGGGCCGCGAGGGAGTTCAGGGCCTCGGTTTCGCTGTAGCGGGTTTTCTTCATGTTTCAATAATACTTGAAATATTGAAACAAAGGCAAGTCAGCGGGATAGGCGTTGCCGCGTCATTGATCTGTCATATCAACGCCATACAGCCGTCATGAAGCCTCCCCACACTGGAGGCCATGCAAGAGCGTAGCCTTCCCTCCCACAGTGAATCCGCAGAGGCCGGGACCGTCCCTCTGGCGGGTCTGGGAGCCAGCCGCCTGCGGGATTCGGGCTGGGTGCCGGTCTTCGTGGACGACCCAAGCCAGGCCGAACCGGCGCGCACCCAGGTGCTGCACCATTGGCTGCTGGCCCCGGAGCAGCGTGCAGCCGGCCTGCTGTTCCAGCCGCTGGACGGCAACCCGCGTCATGGCGTGCTGGCGCTTTTCGTGGACGACGGCGAGCTGCACGGCGCCATCGAGATCGTCGAGCGCCAGGGGCGCTGGCTCGTGATGCCGGACGATCTGCGCGCCCGCAGCCTGGCCGTGGCGGCCATGGCGCAAGCGGGACCGCGCGGCTTTCTGCGTTCCAGCATCGCAGGCACGCCGGACCGGCGCTTCATCTTCTTCAACACCCTGCGTGATGGCGGGACGGCCACCCTGGTCGAACGCCGCCGCGACGGAGGCGTCGCCGTCACCTGAAGGATTTTCTGGCCCCGCTGATCCGGGGCTTTTTTACATCTGAAACCGATCACCCAAAGCAAGCAAGGAGAAAAACATGAAAGAACTGCCCAATCCCACGTTCCCGCTGTCACCCGTCGCCCTGCCCAGGGGGTCGCTTCACCGCCAAGCTCAGGATCACGCTCAAACGCAGCGCGGCGGCATTGAAGTCTCGTGGGCGCGCCATCTCGATGAAGTCCGTGCGGCGCAGCGACTGAGGCACGACATCTTCGCCGGCGAGATGGGCGCGCGCCTGTCCACCACGGTGCCGGGCCATGACGTGGACCTGTTCGACGACTACTGCGAACACCTGCTGGTGCGCGACCAGGAGTCGAAGCAGGTCATCGGTACCTACCGCGTGCTCACGCCCGAGCAGGCCCAGCGCATCGGCAGCACCTACAGCGAGCTGGAGTTCGACCTCACGCGCCTGCGCGCCCTGCGCGAGCGCATGGTGGAGCTGGGCCGCAGCTGCGTGCACCCGGACTTCCGCCACGGCGGCGTCATCATGGCGCTCTGGGGTGCGCTGGCCGAGTTCATGGTGCGCAACAAGCTCGACACCATGATCGGCTGCGCCAGCATTCCCATGCTGCACAACGGTGTGGTCAGCGGCGACGTGGCGGCCAGCATCTGGCGTCAGGTGAGCGAGACGCACATGGCGCCCATTGAACACCAGGTCTGGCCGCGCTTGCCGTTGCCGGTCGAGGAACTGGACAGCCATCTGGACGTGGAGCCGCCGGCCCTGATCAAGGGTTACCTGCGGCTGGGTGCCAAGGTGCTGGGCGCACCCGCCTGGGACCCGGACTTCAACAGCGCCGACCTGCCCATGCTCATGCGTATCAGCGACCTGCCGGCGCGTTACCGCAAGCATTTCCTGGGGGCCTGATGAAGCACCCGCTCGAACACGGCAGCCACTGGCTGGGTCAGGCCATGGAACGCAGCGCAGCCCACGACCCCGACGAGGACAAGGTCGGCACGCGCCGCTACCGCACGGTCTTCATCTCGGACCTGCACCTGGGCACGCCGGGCTGCCGCGCCGAAGACCTGCTGGCCTTCCTCAAGGCCAGCCCCTGCGAGCAGCTCTACCTCGTGGGTGACATCATCGACGGCTGGCAGCTGCGTCGCCGCTGGTACTGGCCGCAGGCCCACAACGACGTGGTGCAGAAGCTGCTGCGC
>CAMLNH010000166.1 GCA_946481355.1 uncultured Curvibacter sp. | reverse complement strand
TGCGCGTGATCGCCGACCACATCCGCGCCACGGCATTCCTGGTGAGCGACGGCGTGATCCCCAGCAACGAAGGCCGCGGCTATGTGCAGCGCCGCATCGTGCGCCGCGCCATTCGCCATGGCTACAAGCTGGGCCAGAAAAAGCCCTTCTTCCACAAGCTGGTGGCCGAGCTGGTGCGCCAGATGGGCGACGCCTACCCGCGCCTCAAGGATCAGGAGCAACGCATCACCGAGGTGCTCAAGGCCGAGGAGGAGCGTTTCTATGAGACGCTGGAAAACGGCATGGAGATCCTCGACGCGGCCCTGGCCGGTGGTGCCAAGGTGCTGCCGGGCGATGTGGCCTTCAAGCTGCACGACACCTACGGCTTCCCGCTGGACCTCTCGGCCGACGTCTGCCGCGAGCGCGGTCTGAGCGTGGACGAGGCCGGCTTCAAGGCGGCGATGGAGAAGCAGAAGTCCCAGGCCCGTGCGGCCGGCAAGTTCAAGATGGACAAGGCGCTGGAGTACACCGGTGCGGGCAACCAGTTCGTGGGTTACGACAAGCTCGAAGCCCCGGCCAAGATCGTCGCGCTCTATGTGGACGGCACGCCCACGGCCGCGCTCAAGACGGGTCAGAACGGCGTCGTGGTGCTCGACACCACGCCCTTCTACGCCGAGAGCGGCGGCCAGGTGGGCGACGAAGGCCTGATCATCGCCGGTTCGGCCCGTTTCGAGGTGGGCGACACGCAGAAGATCAAGGCCGATGTCTATGGCCACCACGGCACGCTGGCGCAGGGTACGCTCAATGTGGGCGACACCGTGACGGCTCAGGTCAACATGACGCAGCGCGCCGCGACCATGCGCAACCACTCGGTCACCCACCTCATGCACAAGGCCCTGCGCGAAGTGCTGGGCAGCCATGTGCAGCAGAAGGGCAGCCTGGTCGATGCCGAGAAGACCCGCTTCGACTTCACGCACAACGCGCCCGTGACCGACGCCCAGATCCGCGAGATCGAGGCCAGGGTCAATGCCGAGATCCTGGCCAATGCCGCCACCCAGGCGCGCGTGATGGACATCGAGTCCGCCAAGGCTACGGGCGCCATGATGCTGTTCGGCGAGAAATACGGTGATACCGTGCGGGTTCTCGACATCGGCAGCAGCCGCGAGCTCTGCGGCGGCACCCACGTGCAGCGCACGGGTGACATCGGCTTCTTCACCATCACGGCCGAGGGCGGCGTGGCTGCCGGCGTGCGCCGTGTCGAGGCCGTGACCGGCCTGGCGGCCCTGTCCTATGTGCAGGGCATGGAAGACACGCTGGGTGGCGTGGCCGGCACGCTCAAGGTCACGCCCAGCGAAGTGCCCGCGCGTGTCGATGCCATGCTGGCCCAGGTGCGTGAGCTGGAGAAGCAGCTGGCCGCGCTTAAGGGCAAGCTGGCCTCGGCCCAGGGCGACGAGCTGTTGGCCCAGGCCGTGGACATCAAAGGGCTGAAGGTGCTGGCCGTGCGTCTGGAAGGCGCCGACGCCAAGACCCTGCGCGAGACCCTGGACAAGCTCAAGGACAAGCTCAAGACCGCCGCCATCGTGCTGGCGGCTGTGGACGGCGACAAGGTGCAGCTGGCGGCCGGTGTGACTGCCGACAGCACGGGCAAGGTGAAAGCCGGCGAGCTCGTCAACTTCGTCGCCCAGCAGGTGGGCGGCAAGGGGGGCGGCAAGCCCGACATGGCCATGGCCGGCGGCACCGATGCGAGCAAGCTCGGTGCGGCGCTCGCCAGCGTGCAGGGCTGGGTCGCCGAGAAGGTCTGATGGACCGTCGTACCTTGTTGGGTTGGGCGCTCGGTGCGGCAACGCTGCCGGCGCTGGCCCAGCGCGGCTACGATGTGACGCCCTGGCCTGCGGGCCGCGCGGCCCCGCCCTTGCAGGCCCTGGACATGCAGGGCAAGCGCTGGACCCTGGCCGATTGTCGTGGTCGCGCTGTGGTGCTGAACTTCTGGGCGACTTGGTGCCCGCCCTGCCGCGCCGAGATGCCCTCGCTGCAGCAGCTGGCCGAGATCTACGGGCCCGAGCAGCTACAGGTGCTGGCACTGAATGTAGGAGAGGGGCCGCGGCGCATTGCGCAATACCTGCAGTCCAGCGGGCTGGAACTCACCGTGCTGCTGGACCCGAAGAGCGAGATCGCCCGCGCCTGGGAAGCCCGCGTGCTGCCCACCACCATCCTGATCGACGCCGAGGGGCGGCCACGCCAGCGGGTGCGCGGCGAGGTGGACTGGAGCGGGCGCGAGGCCCAGGCCCTGGTGGAGCCGCTGCTGCGCAGCCAGGTCAAACCGGGCGCCAGGACCTGAGCCGCAGGTTCAGCGGCGCCTCGATCCGGCGTTCGAACACAAAGGCCAGCGCCACACTGCCGGCCCAGCCCAGGCCCAGCAGCAGCACTGCTGGCACCGCGCCTTGCGGTGCCAGCAGTGCATACAGCGCGTTGACCAGCAGCAGCACGGCGAAGTGCACGAGGAAGAGGGCGTAGGACGTACGCCCCAGCGCCTGCACTCTCTCTTGCAGACGCGCAGGTAGCGGCAGCTCACGCCGTGATACCGCAGCCAGCCCGAGCAGCAGGGCCACGCCCAGGGCCAGGGCGATGCGGGCACGCCAGTCCAGGCCCAGCGCCAGCAGGCCCAGTGCGGCCAGCAGCGTCAGCCAACGCAGGGCCTGCGTGGAGCGCGCCGCCCAGCCCGCCAGCGCGCCCAGCGCATAGCTGCCGAAGAAGTACAGGCCCCAGTCGTCCCAGCGCGCGTCGCGGTTGAAGACCAGCAGCGAGAGCAGCATGAGGCCGGCCGTCAGCCACAGTGCCGGAGCCGGGCGCCCGCCGCGCTGGCCCAGCCAGAGCAGCAGCGCCAGCAGGGCGTAGAGCTGCAGGTCGATGGCCACGTACCAGACACCGGCGGACAGCGCTTCCGCGTCCACCACATCCTGCAGCAACAACGCATGGGCCAGGGCCTGACCCCAGCCGGGGGCGGCGGGGATGAAGTCCGCGGCCAGGACCTGGCGCGCCAGCAGCGCCGCGAGCACGGCCAGGGCGAGGGCGGCCAGCAGGGGCAAGGCCAGGCGCAGGTAGCGCAGCAGCAGGGTGCGCCCGAGCGTGGCGGCGTCGCGCCGCATGGCCGGCACCAGGGCCTGCATGGCCAGATAGCCGCCGAGCACGAGGAAGATCTGCACCGCCATGCGCGCATAGTCGTAGAACCAGCCGGCCAGCGCCGGGGCCAGGCGGTGCAGGGCTTCGGAGAGCGGGCCGTAGGCCGAGAAGTGGTGCAGCACGATGAGCTGCGAGCCGATGCACTTGAGCGCATCGACGTGCGTCTGCCTTGGCATCGGCGTCAGGTGTGAGGAATGGGCATGTCGGTGCTGCCCGGACGCACCCAGCGCGCGAACTCGCGCGTGGTGTCCATGCAGCCGCCGGCATCGGTGTAGACGCCGCGCGGTTCGCGCCAGCGCGTCATCAGTGCCATCACGCGCGCGAGCTCCACCGGGTTGGCCAGCGTGGCCTCGATCAGCGGCTCGATGCGCTGCTCGTCGATCTGCGACTCGCCCTGTGCATCCTGGTACAGGCCATGGCGCCAGTGGTAGATCTCCACACACTTGCGCGTCAGCGTGTAGGGCTGGCCCTGTTTCCAGAAGTTGGTGAACTGGCCGCCGCCCAGGTACATGACCCAGGAGCCCTCGAAGCCGCAGGCGTCAGCCGAAGCTTCGTCGGGGTTGCGGAACCAGACGCGGTCACCCGGCACGTAGTAGAGCGGGGGCAGGGGCTCATCCATCGAGCCCTGCTCGCGCAGGAAGACGTTGTGGAACTCCTCGGACATGATGGCGCGCTGGCGCCACAGGCCTTGCAGCCGATCGAAGAGTTCGGGGTTGCACTGCGCCAGTTCCTGCGCGATGCCCAGCAGGATCACGTATTCGGTGGCGCGGTAGCAGGAGAAGGAATAGAGCCGGCCCGAGACCTCGGGTTGGGTGGTCTTGATCAGCGCGTCGATCAGCGGTACGCCGGGCAGCAGGGTGAAGCCCTTGTCTTCGTCGTAGGCCCAGCAGTCTTCGGGGCGCTCGGCGGCATGGGTCTCGAAGGCCAGGGTGGTGCGGCGTGCGGCCTGCACGATGTTGTGGCGGATGCGGATGGCCGAGACCAGCTCGTCCAGGCTGGGAAAGTCCAGGCCGGCGGGGCTCATCAGCAGCGTCAGCAGGATTTCGCGCTGCAGATCGACCGCGCTGGTCTGCGTGGCCAGCCCCAGCGTTTCAGCCAGCTGCATGGTGTCGTGACCCGGTGCCCAGGCCTGCGCGCTGCCGGGCGTCAGCCACAGGCGCAGCCAGCGGCCCTGAGCGTCCAGGCCGGTCTCGGTCTGCACCAGGGTTGTCAGATCGCGGGCACCGAGCTGTTCCAGCACGGCTTGCACCATGGCGCTGCTGCTGCGCCCGCCCTGGAGGCCGCGCAGGACGATGCCGCGGCTCTGGAGCAACGCAGGGTCTGGCGCGTGCTCCGCGGCATCGTAGACATCAAGCAGCTTTCTCATCGTGGAATTCAATATACCCCAGCCCCTGTGTGGAATAGATAGGGAAAAACGCCGGGGTGTTGCGCAATTGATAATCGACACGCAGCCGCACCGCGGCTCACCGTCGTTCCGGGGCATCTTCACCTGCGCCGGCGACGTTTTCATTTCATCCGGAGATCTCTTCATGACCACCGCACGTCGTCGCTTCCTGATCAACGCGGCCACCCTCTCGGCCGCCTACGCCTGGCCCCAGGCTCAGGCCCAGACCGCAACTGCCCAGCGCCAGTTCAACCCCCAACCCGGCGCTTGGCGCACCTTCGAGGTCACCACCCGCGTCGACATCCAGCAGGCCGAAGGCCAGACGCGCATCTGGCTGCCCGTGCCCTCGATCGACAGCGACTGGCAGCGTTCGGTGGCCAGCCATTACGCCAGCAATGGCCAGGCCCGCATGAACAGCGATGCCGTCTACGGTGCACGTCTGCTGCAGGTCGAATTTGCGCCCGGTGAGAAGAAGCCCTGGGTCGAGATCACCAGCCGTCTGCAGACACGCAGCCGCGCCGTCAACTGGGCCGAGAAGCAGCCGGCGCGAGAAGACGCCGCCAGCCTGCGCTTCTGGACCCAGCCCACGGCACTGCTGCCCACCGATGGCATCGTGCGCAAGACGGCGCTGGAGGCCACGCGCGGCGCGAAGACCGATGTCGAGAAGGCGCGCGTGCTCTACGAATGGGTGGTGCGCAACAGCTGGCGCGAGCCCAAGGTGCGCGGCTGCGGTGAAGGTGACATCAAGACCATGCTGGAGACCGGCAACCTGGGCGGCAAGTGTGCCGACATCAATGCGCTCTACGTGGGCCTGTGCCGCGCCGTGGGCCTGCCCGCGCGCGATGTCTATGGCCTGCGCCTCGCGCCCTCGGCCTTCGGCTACAAGGAACTCAGTGGCAACCCGGCCAGCCTCAAGGGCGCACAGCACTGCCGCGCCGAGGTCTGGCTCAAGGACCACGGCTGGGTGGCGGCCGACCCGGCCGACGTGGCCAAGGTCATGCGGCTGGAGACGGCCGAGTGGATCAAGGATGTGCAACACCCCGTGGTGGCGCCCGTGAACCGTGCCCTGTTCGGTGGCTGGGAAGGCAACTGGCTGGGCTGGAACATGGCGCACGACGTGGCCCTGCCCGGTGCACAGGGGCCCAAGCTTGGCTTCCTGATGTACCCGGTCTGCGAGACCGCCGACGAGCGCCTGGACTCCTACTCGCCCGACGCCTTCAAGTACCAGATCACGGCGCGCGAGCTCACGGTCTGAGCACCGGCGTGACAAAAAAGAGGGCGCCGACGGCGCCCTTTTCAATGTCCGCAGACCCCTCTGCTTTGGATACTCAGTTGCGCAGGCGCCCGCCGCGCGTGACCATGGCCAGCTCCACGTACTTGCTGCCGTGGTTCTGCTCGGGACCGTAGTGCACGGCGAAGCCGCCCACGTCGTAGCTGCCCAGATTGCGCAGGGCGGCCAGCACGGCCTTGGCATCGCCGGGGCGCTTGCTGCGACGCATGGCCTCGGCCAGCACCTTGGCGCCGATGCAGGCTTCGAGTTGCGTGCTGTTCATGGGCGTGGTGATGCCATGGTCCTGCAGCGCCTTGGCGCATTCACGCACCACAGGCAGTGAGGCCGCGGTGTTGGGTACCACCTGCGAGATCGAGACACCGGCGGCGGCATCGCCGGCCGCGGTGATGTACTGCTGCGCGCCCACGAAGGACAGGCTGGACATGGGCACGAACTGCCCGCGCGCCGCGAGCTGCTTGCTGATCTCGGCGGCCGGTCCGGAGAGCAC
Organism: uncultured Curvibacter sp.; assembly: GCA_946481355.1. The sequence goes on along the minus strand of CAMLNH010000166.1, from coordinate 185 downwards.
CGTGTTGATGATGACCTCGGGCTTGAGCGCGACGAGTTCATTCATCTTGGCCGCATCGATGGTGGCATTTCGCTTGAGGGAGAAAGCCCTGGGCGTCTTGCCCTGGCGTACCAGGTACTCGTTGACGACGCCGAAGTTCTGTTTGCCGACCTCGTCGTCGTAGTGCACGACCACCACTTCCTTCA
>CAMLNH010000165.1 GCA_946481355.1 uncultured Curvibacter sp. | reverse complement strand
GCCAGTCCTGGTATGGGGCGTAATGCACGCGCGCGCCCCCGTTTGGGGCATGCATCTCATCAAACACGTTTTTCATGGTGCACGAGCCTTGTTCTGCACCAGGGACTCAGCAAGGGCCGTGCCCGTGTGGGGAGGAGACGCCCGGCGTTCAGTCGGCGCCGCGCCAGCGGTGGTTGATCTGGCGCGTGATCAGCGCCTGCAGGCGCCGCCCCAGGGCCATGGCGCCTTCCAGCAACAGCATCATGGCCAGGGCCACCACGCCACCGGAGATCAGCGCCTCCTGCGTCAGCGGGGCGGTGGCGGTGTACTGGATCAGGGTCTGTTCGCGCAAATCAGCGTCGGCCCGTACGAGCAGATGCCAAAGTCGCCCAGGCAGATGGGTGTCCAGCGCCACGCGTTCCATCTCCAGCTGCTGCTTGCGCTTGTACATGCGCTCAATGGCATCGCCCTCGGCCTGGAAAGGCGCCACATTGCTGTCGCGGTGCAGCTTGATCAGCGCCTCGACATTGCCGCCCGTGTGCTGGTTGGCAATGATGAGAAAGGGCTGGAAATTGAGGGTGACTTCCCGCAGGCTGGCGTCCACCCGCTTGGCGTATTGGTCGGCCAGGCTGGGCAGCTGCATGCCCAGCAACATGAAGATGCAGGCCACGGCGATCAGCAGGTAGCGCAGCAGGAACGACATGAAAGACCACTCCCTTAGTGAGGCAAGGCCGTGAACATACCCGAAACCGGCGCCCGCGCCGGGCTGCCGATACATCCGCTTGCAGTTTCCTGCACCGGGCGTGGTCTGGCAAGCCCGGGCCCGCCCGCTGGGGAGGTTCAGCCGGCCGGCGGTCCGGCTTCAGCCACCGAGGCCGCGATCCGACGCAATGCTTCCTCATAGGCCTCGGGCGGCTGGCCGCCCGAAATCAGGTAACGCTGGTTCACGACCACGGCCGGGACGGCCGTGATACCGGCCTGCTGCCACTGCATCTCGCTCTCGCGCACGGCCAGCGCATATTCCTCGCTGCCGAGGATGGCCTGGGCTCGTACCGCGTCCAGCCCCACGGTTTCGCAGGCGCGCAGCAGTACGGTGTGATCCGACACATTCTCGGCCCGGCCGTGGTAGGCCGCCAGCAGTTCGCGCTTGAGCGCGTACTGCTTGTCCGGGCCCTGCTCGCCGGCCCAGTGCAGCAGGCGGTGGGCATCGAACGTGTTCCAGATCCGCCCCCGCCCCTCGGGCTTGAAGGCAAAGCCCACAGCTGCACCCCGCTCCCGGATACGCTCGCGGATCTCGGCCTGCTGTTCGGGCGTGGAGCCGTACTTCTGCGTCAGGTGCTCGGCTATGTCCTGCCCTTCGGGCCCCATGCCCGGGTTGAGTTCGAAGGGCTGGAAAGTGATGTGGGCGTCGATCTCGCCGAGCAGCTTGTCGAGCGCGGTGTCCAGGCCGGCCAGGCCAATGGCACACCAGGGGCAGGCCACGTCGGAGACGAAATCGATTTGGAGGGTGGGGGTCATGATGTGCTTGCAGCTAGGAGGTCTGCTCAAGAGCGGATTGTGACGCAAGCTCGATATTCCCTGGATCAGATGGGCTTTGGTCAGTCAAGTCACATGCTCGCCCCGATGTGAATTTGTTGCTACCCAGCACCACCTCGGGTTTACGAGCACGCCGCGTCAAATTGACGGGCGGGATTTCTGGGTATATTGCCTGCGCTGCTAAGCAGCCACGCAACCGTCAGGGAGACTTCATGTTCAGCTTGTCTATTCGTATTCTGGCCATCACTTTGGCCGTTTTGGCCACAGGTTGCGCCTCAGTCACGGGCTCGCCCCATCAGAGCATCGCCATCGAGACCCGTGACCACACCGGCGATCCGGTGGGCGGCGCCAACTGCGAGTTGATCAACAACAAGGGGCGCTGGCTGCTGACCACTCCCGGATCCGTCACCATCAACAAGTCCAACCAGGACATGTATGTCACCTGCTCCAAAGAGGGCTTGGACACGGCCAAGCAAACGGTGATTTCCGAAACACGTGGTGCCATGTTCGGCAACATCATCATCGGCGGCGGTATTGGCGCTCTGATTGATCACAGCAGCGGTGCCGCTTATGACTACCCGGCCTCTTTGCTGGTGGTTCTGAATGCCCCCGGAAAGCAGCAGTCATCCAACACCCCACCGCAGCCCGCGGCGACTGCCCAAGGTCCTTCATTGCCGGTGACCGCTCAGGTTCAGAACCTGCAGCCCATGATGATCAACACAGGCAAGAGACCTGCTGCGGGTGATGAATGGGAATATGTCGCGCACGACAAGATCTTCGGCAAGAGGAAAAAGCTGCTCTGGCGCGTCAAAGCGGTAGAGTCCTCTGGTGTGCTGGAAGAACTGCTGGTCGACGGACTGCCGGTCACACAGTGGGTTTTCGACCGCTCGGCATTGCTGATGGCCACGCCTTCGGAGTCAGGCTTGATGCTGGGTTCCCACTGGGCAGGAACACAGATGCCCTCCCAGATGTCCGCGACGGGAAGCGTCGGCTCCTGCGCCCGCTTTCAGTGCCAGGTCAATGCCAAGTTCAGTGGCCATGATCGCGTCACGGTGCCTGCCGGTACGTTTGACGTCGTGCGTTACACCGGCAGTTTCTCGGTCAGCCCATCGGCCCTTCGCTTCTACGGTCAAGTCAACTTCTGGTATCACGAAAAAAGTCAGCGCCTGATCAAACAGACTGTCAACGTCCGCCAGAGCGAGTTCTCACTCGATGAGACAATCGAGCTGCAGGTTGCTCGCGCTTATCAGTAAGAAGAAAGGGCAAAGGGCGGCAGCCAGGGAATCAGTTCGCGGCCTCGATCGGCGAGGCGATTGCACTGCCCAGGTATCTGGCCGCAAACGCCCCCACCGCACTCGCTGGCAACGGCAGCCAGACAGTGTGGCCATCGCCAGCCGCCACAGTCAATGGCTGCCCTTCGACGTTCTCCATGCGCGTGATCTCGTAGTCCACATTGCCGGCGGGCTGGATCAGCTCCAGCCGGTCGCCGACCGAGAACTTGTTCCTGACTCGCACCTGGGCCAGACCCCGCACCGCGTCGAAGGCCACGACGTCACCCACGTACTGGCTGCGGCCGGACTCCGAATAGCCCTGCAGGTAGTTCTGCATGGCCTCGGGCGTGTGGCGCTGGTAGAAGCCCGAGGTGTAGCCACGGTTGGCCAGGCCTTCAAGCTGGCCCAGCAGGACCGGGTCCAGGCCGCGGCCGGCCACGGCGTCGGCTATGGCCTGGCGGTAGCTCTGCACCGTGCGCGCCACGTAGTAAGGGCTCTTGGTGCGCCCTTCGATCTTGAGTGAGTCCACGCCGATCTCGACGAGACGCTGCACATGCTCGATGGCGCGCAGATCCCTGGAGTTCATCACGTAGGTACCGTGCTCGTCTTCCTCGATGGGCATGAACTCGCCGGGCCGTTTGCTTTCCTCCAGCAGGTAGGCGATGGAGTCACGCGCCTCCTTGTCGAGCGTCTGACCCCCCGAGCCGCAAGCGTGGCTGCTCGCGCCGGGCGGCGTGAGCACATCGCCACTGGCATCGACCTGGGTGGTGTGGGTCTTGTAGTCCCAGCGGCAGGCATTGGTGCAGCTGCCCTGGTTGGCATCCCGGTGGTTGAAGTAACCCGAGAGCAGGCAGCGGCCCGAATAGGCGATGCACAGCGCGCCATGCACAAAGACCTCCAGCTCGCTGTCCGGGCAGTCCTGCCGGATCTCGGCCACCTGGTCCAGCGAGAGTTCGCGCGAGAGGATGATGCGCTTGACGCCCACGCTGTTCCAGAACCTCACTGCCGCCGAATTGACGGTGTTGGCCTGCACTGACAGGTGGATTTCCATCTCGGGCCAGCGCTCGCGCACCAGCATGATGAGGCCGGGGTCGGACATGATCATGGCGTCGGGGCCGAGGGCGATCACCGGCGCCATGTTGTTGACGTAGTGCCGCACCTTGTTGCCGTGCGGAAAGATGTTGGAGACCAGAAAGAACTTGCGGCCGAGGGCGTGCGCGCGGTCTATGCCGGCCTGGAGCACCTCCAGGCTGCCGAAGGCGTTGTTGCGCACGCGCAGCGAGTAGCGCGGCTGGCCGGCGTAGATGGCGTCGGCGCCAAAGGCAAAGGCCGTCTCCAGCATGGCCAGCGAACCGGCCGGCGCCAGCAGCTCGGGCGCCTTGCGGCTCATCGCTGCTCCACGAGCTGGGCCAGCCCGGCGATGGCCAGGGCATAGCCGTTGACGCCGAAGCCCGCCATCACGGCCCGGGCCACCGGCGCGATGTAGGACTGGTGCCGGAACGCTTCGCGCGCATGGACGTTGCTGATGTGCAATTCGATCAGCGTCACACCTGCGCCCTTGATCGCGTCATGCAGCGCAATGCTGGTGTGCGTGTAGGCACCGGCATTGAGGATCACGCCAGCCAGCGTGCCGGCCGCCTGGGCGCGGCCTGCCTCGTGGATCCAGTCCACCAGCTCGCCCTCGTGGTTGCTCTGGCGGAAGTCCAGCCTGAGGTTGTGGACCGCGGCAGCACGTTCGCACAGGGCCTGCACGTCGGCCAGGGTCTGCGAGCCATAGACCTGCGGCTCGCGCGTGCCGAGCAGGTTGAGATTGGGGCCGTTGAGGACAAGGACGGTTTTCATGCGTGTTTCCCGTGCGGAAGTCTGCCGATTGTGCCATTGGGCTACCATTCGACGAGAAGAATCACGAGGAGACGCACCATGGCCACCCCCAAGCTCCACGAACTCGGCGCCGCCCAGGCCGCGGCCCTGCTGCTGCGGCGCGAGCTCAAGGCAGAGGATCTGGTGCGCGCCTGCCTGGAGCGTGTGGCCGCACGCAACGACGATCTCCATGCCTTCACCCATGTGGATGCCGTCGCGGCTCTGGCTCAGGCCCGCGCGCTCGATGCCGGCCCCGTGCGCGGCCCGCTGCATGGCCTGCCCTTGGGCGTGAAGGACCTGTTCGACACCACCGACCTGCCCACGGCCTATGGCTCGGCCGTCTACGCCCACCACCGGCCGGCAGCCGACGCCGCCAGCGTGACCCTGTGCCGTGAAGCTGGCGCCGTGGTGCTGGGCAAGACGGTCACCACCGAGTTCGCCTACTTCACGCCCGGCCCCACAGTCAACCCGCACAACGCCCTGCACACGCCCGGTGGTTCGTCCAGCGGCTCGGCCGCCGCAGTGGCCGACCACATGGTGCCGCTGGCGCTGGGCACGCAGACCGCGGGCTCCATCATCCGGCCCGCGGCCTACTGCGGCGTGGTGGGCTACAAGCCCAGCCTGGGCCGCGTGGTGCATGCGGGCGTCAAGAGCCTGTCGCCCACGCTGGACGTGATCGGCGGCTTCGGCCGCAACGTGGAAGACGCGGCCCTGCTGGGCGCCGTGCTCACCGGTGACCTGCGCCTGATGGAGAACCGCGTGCACGGCACGCTGCGCATCGGGCTCTTTCCCTCCCCGTCCTGGGATCAGGCGGACGCCGACACGCAGAAGGCCTGGGAGCAGGCCACCCACGCGCTGGCGAAGAACAGCGACCACTGCCAGGATCAGGCCCTGGTGCAGGACTTCGGCGAGCTGATCCAGTTGCAGAAGGACGTGATGGGCTACGAGATGGCGCGCTCGCTGAGTTTCGAGCGCCTGCGCCACCGCGAGGCCCTGAGCCCGGCGCTGCAGGCTTTGCTGGATACGGGCATGGCCATCAACGGCGCGCAGCACGCGACCAACCTGCAGCGCACGGCCGACTGGCGGCTGCGCGTCGACGCCCTGTTCGAGCGCCACGACGTGCTGCTCACCCCCAGCACCACGGGCGCCGCACCCGAGGGACTGGCCGCCACGGGTGACCCGCTGTTCTGCCGCAGCTGGTCCCTGCTGGGCCTGCCCGCCGTGCACCTGCCCCTGATGCGCAACGCCAAAGGGCTGCCCGTGGGCCTGCAGCTCGTGGGCCGCATGGGCGAAGACCACAAGCTCCTGGCCGCGGCCCGGCACATCCACGACAAATTGCGCTTCTGATGCATCTTCCGCCAGACGCCCTGCCCCCGGCCCTGCAGGCCCTGCTGAGCCGCCATTCCCTCGGCCCGCGCTGGATGGTCGCGCCGGGGCCCAGTGCTGCCGAGCTCCAGCTCGCCGTGCAGGCCGCACTGCGCGGCCCCAACCACGGCCGCCTGCAGCCTTGGCGTCTGGTGCAGATCAGCACAGCACAGCGCCCGGCCCTGGCGGATCTGTTTGAACAGTTCGCGCGCGAGGACGGCAAGAGCGAGGAAGACGTGGCCGCAGAACGCGAACGGGCCTTCAACGGCCCGGTGCTCGTGGCCTGGGTGGTGCGCATCACCGCCGTGGACAAAGTGCCGTCGCACGAACAGTGGATCTGCGTCGGCGCAGCCATGGGCAACTTCATGAACGCTGTGCACGCCCTGGGTTATGGCGCCAAAATCCTCAGCGGCCGCAAATGTCAACATCCGGCGCTGACACGGGCCTTCTGCGAAGACGGCGAACAGCTCGTGGGCTTCACCTGCATCGGCACGCCCACGCGTGAACTCG
>CAMLNH010000164.1 GCA_946481355.1 uncultured Curvibacter sp. | reverse complement strand
CGGCAATGCCGCGGGCGTGCAGGTACTTGAGGAAACGCGCCTGGTAGATCGCCATGATGGGCCCCAGGCCCATGGACACCGTGGGGAACTGCCAGAAACCCGGCATGAGCTTGGGGTGCGGGTAGCTGGGCAGGCCCTTGCCGTCGACTTCCTGGCGGAAGTTCAGCATCTGGTCTTCGCTGATGCGGCCTTCGAGGAAGGCGCGGGCGTAGATGCCGGGCGAAGAGTGGCCCTGTATGTAGAGCAGGTCGCCGCCGTGGGTACCGCCCTCGTCCGTGTTGTCAGCGTGCCAGAAGTGGTTGAAGCCGGCCGCAAACATGTGTGCCAGCGACTGGAAGGAGCTGATGTGCCCCCCGAGATCGCCGCCGTCAAACGGGTCCAGGCGGTTGGCCTTAACCACCATGGCCATGGCGTTCCAGCGCATATAGGCGCGCAGACGGCCTTCCAGGTCCAGATTGCCCGGGCTGTGGGCCTCCTGGTCGGGCTCGATGGTGTTGACGTAGCCCGTGGTCGCCGAGAACGGCATGTCGATGCTGTGCTGGCGTGCATGTTCCAGCAGTTGCTCCAGCAGGAAGTGGGCGCGCTCCGGGCCCTCCTGTGCAATCACCGCCTCCAGGGCGTGTTTCCATTCCAGGGTTTCCTGGCTGTCGAGATCTTCGGCATTGAGTCCAGACAGGTTCTGGGGTAGGGCTGACATGCGTGCTCCTCGGTTTCAGGCTTGTGGCCAATTTAAAACGATACGAGAGTTTCTCATAATTTCCATGAAATTTTGAACTGTGCTTTTTGATTTCATGATATGAATTTATCAAAGTCTCATCGCGGCAGGCCGGAATACACTTGCATCAGACATGCTCCAAGCCCTGACCCGTCTGCTTCCCCGCCTGCGCGAACTCCCCGCCGCCCAGCGCCTGCGTTCCTGGTGGCGCCAGCAATCTCCACATCGCCAGGACCGCTACGCCATGCTGGCGCCGCTGGTAGCCGTACTGCTCTTCTTCGCCGCCATCGTGGCCGCTTTCGGCTACCTCCGTCTCGAAGAGATGGAGCGCGAGCAGGAAGCCGTGCGCCGTGATGTGGAATACGCCCAGCAGCGCGTGCGCCTGCGGCTGCTGGAGCGGCAGGAGGAGCTGGTTCGACTGGCGCAGCAGGTCTCCAACCTGGAGCTCGACGCGGAGCAGTTCCGCAACCGCGCCAATGTGCTGCTCAACCAGTACCCCGAGCTGCAAGGCTTGAGCTGGGTCGACGAGAGGCTGCGCCTGCGCGCCAGCCAGGGCAACCCGACGCTGGCGCTGGGCCTGGCCCAGGGGGCCACACGCAACGGTGTCCGCCCGGCCAAACCGACCGAGACGGAAAACGCCTACGCCCTGGCGCGCGAGCTGCGTCAGCCCATCTACGTCCAGCGCGCCGCATCGCCCGATGGCACGGCCCTGCTGGAGCTGCACCTGCCCCTGCACACCCGCACGAGCTTCGCCGGCGTGGTGCTCGCGGAATACTCGCTCGACACACTCTACCGCTACGGCGTGCCCTCCGAGGTCTCGGCGCGCTATGCCGTGTCCCTGCGTGACTCGCGCGGAGAGGTTCTGGCCGGCAGCAGCGCCCCCCGGCGCAACCGCATCGGCCCGTGGATGGGCTGGGCCACCCACGCCAATGAATACGAGGTCCCCGTTTCTCCCGTGGGCAACGGGCTGGTGCTGCACGCCCAGGCCTACCGTGCCTCGCTGGGCGTGATCGGCAGCGGCCTGTTCTGGCTGGTGGGCACGCTGAGCGTGATGACGGCCTGGATGCTGATCGCCAACTGGCGCCACACGCGCCGGCGCATGCAGGCCCAGCAGGCGCTGGTGCTGGAAACCAATTTCCGCCGCGCGATGGAAAACTCCATGCCGACAGGCATGCGCGCGCTGGACCTGCAGGGCCGCATCACCTACGTCAACACCGCTTTCTGTCAGATGACGGGCTGGAGCGAACGCGAGCTCGTGGGCTGTACCGCCCCCTTCCCCTACTGGCCCGAGGAAGACCGCGAGATGCTGGCCGCACGGCTGGAAGACGAGCTGACCGGTCGCGTCACGCCCGGCGGCTTCCAGGTGCGCGTCAAGCGCAAGGACGGCACGCTGTTCGACGCGCGCATCTATGTCTCGCCGCTGATCGATGCACGCGGCCTGCAGACAGGCTGGATGACCTCGATGACCGACATCACCGAGCCCAACCGCGTGCGCGAGCAGCTCTACGCCTCGTACGAGCGCTTCACCACGGTGCTGGAGGCCCTGGACGCTTCTGTGTCGGTGGCACCGCTGGGCAGCGACGAACTGCTGTTTGCCAACAAGATGTATCGGCTCTGGTTCAGCGACCAGAGCCATGGCCACGCCCTGCTCTCCAGCCAGGCCGGTGCACCGCCGCGCGTCAACACCGAGGACAGCCACGACCCCGTGGACGGCCTCGTGGGCATGCCCACCAGCAGCCTGCCCGACGCCGAGGCGGAGAACGCCGAACTGTATGTCGAAGAACTGGGCAAGTGGCTGGAAGTGCGAACGCGCTACCTGACCTGGGTGGATGGCCGCCTGGCCCAGATGGTGATCGCCACCGACATCACGCCGCGCCGCCTGGCCGAGGCCCAGGCCTCCGCCCAGGCCGAACGCGCCCAGACCGCCAGCCGCCTGATCACCATGGGCGAAATGGCCTCGAGCGTGGCGCACGAGCTCAACCAGCCACTGACGGCCATCAACAACTACTGCAACGGCATGGTGTCGCGCATCAAGTCCAGGCAGATCTCGGAGGACGATCTGCTGGGTGCGCTGGAAAAGACGGCCAAGCAGGCGCAGCGCGCGGGCCAGATCATCCAGCGCATCCGCGCCTTCGTGAAACGCAGCGAGCCCAACCGCACCCCGTCCGAGGTGTCGGTCATGGTCAGCGAAGCCGTGGAACTGGCCGAGATCGAACTGCGCCGCTACAACGTGCGCCTGAGCCATTACACGGCCACGCTGCCCCCGCTGGTGGTCGACCCCATCCTGATCGAGCAGGTGCTGGTCAACCTGCTCAAGAACGCGGCCGAGGCCATCGTACAAGCCCAGCGTCCGCCTCAGGAGCGCCGGGTGGAACTGCAGGTACTGCCGGGCACGGTGGAAGGCCGCTCCGTGGTCGAGTTCACCGTGACCGACACCGGCCGCGGCATCCCGCCCGAGGTGATGGAGCGGCTCTACGAAGCCTTCCACACCACCAAGGCCGAGGGCATGGGCATCGGCCTGTCGCTATGCCGTTCCATCGTCGAGTCGCACCAGGGCCGGATGAAGGCCGAGAACCTCTACAATGGCTCCGAAGTGACCGGCTGCCGCTTCTCCTTCTGGCTTCCGATGGATGGCAAGCCGACCGAGGCGACGGCAGCGCAGGCGCCCACAGAAAAAATGTCAGGTTGAACATGAGTCTGATCCCCAAAAAAGGCACCGTGTACGTCGTCGATGACGACGAGGCCGTGCGAGATTCCCTGCAGTGGCTGCTCGAGGGCAAGGACTACCGGGTCCGCTGCTTCGATTCCGCCGAATCCTTCCTGAGCCGCTACGACCCGCGCGAAGTCGCCTGCCTGATCGTGGACATCCGCATGGAAGGCATGACCGGCCTGGAGTTGCAGAACCGCCTGATCGAGAGCCATTCGCCCCTGCCGGTGGTTTTCATCACGGGCCATGGTGACGTGCCCATGGCGGTGGACACCATGAAGAAGGGCGCGATGGACTTCATCCAGAAGCCTTTCAAGGAAGACCAGCTGGTCGACCTGGTCGAGCGCATGCTCGAGCGTGCGCGGGAAACCTTCAGCGTGCACCAGCAGGCCGCCAGCCGCGAAGCCCTGCTCTCCAAGCTCACGCTGCGCGAGAGCCAGGTGCTCGAGCGCATCGTTGCCGGCCGCTTGAACAAGCAGATCGCCGATGACCTGGGCATCAGCATCAAGACGGTGGAGGCGCACCGCGCCAACATCATGGAAAAGCTCAACGCCAACACCGTGGCCGACCTGCTCAAGATCGCCCTCGGCGCGCAGGCCAAGGCCTGACACACCCCCTCACCCAGAGGCCGCATGCAGTGCGGCCTTTGTTGTTTCTGGACCAAGGATCCCGCCATGACTGCCCAGCTGATCGATGGAAACGCCCTGTCAAAGCACATTCGCACCGAGGTGGCCGCACGCGCTGCCGCACTGACCGCCCGCGGCACCCGGCCGGGCCTGGCGGTGATCCTCGTGGGCGACAACCCGGCCTCGCAGGTGTACGTGCGCAACAAGGTCAAGGCCTGCCAGGACAGCGGGCTGCACTCGGTGCTGGAGCAATACCCCGCCAGCATGACCGAAGCCGAACTGCTGGCGCGTGTGTCAGCCCTCAACGATGACCCGGCCATCCACGGCATCCTGGTGCAGCTGCCGCTGCCGCCCCACATCGACGCCCACAAGGTCATCGAGACCATCTCTCCGCTGAAGGACGTTGACGGCTTCCATGTCGCCAGCGCCGGCGCGCTGATGGTCGGCCAGGCCGGCTTCAAGCCCTGCACGCCCTATGGTTGCATGAAGATGCTCGAATCGATCGGCTGCGACCCCAAAGGCAAGCATGCCGTGGTGATCGGCCGCTCCAACATCGTGGGCAAGCCGATGGCCATGCTGCTCTTGCAAGCCAGCGCCACCGTCACCATCTGCCACAGTGCGACCCCCGACCTCGCACACCACACGCGGCAGGCCGACATCGTTGTTGCCGCCGTGGGCAAGCGCAATGTGCTGACGGCCGACATGGTCAAGCCCGGCGCCGTGGTCATCGACGTGGGCATGAACCGCAACGACGAAGGCAAGCTCTGCGGCGACGTGGACTTCGAAGGCGTGAAGCAGGTGGCCGGCTGGATCACCCCGGTGCCCGGCGGCGTGGGGCCCATGACCATCACCATGCTGCTGGTCAATACCCTGGAAGCCGCCGAGCGCGCCGCGAGCTGATCGGCATCATCAGCACAAGCTATGGGGGCAGCGCTTGAATCCGCACCGACAGACCGCACAATCATGTTCATGAACAATCCCCTGCTCGATTTTGCCGACCTCCCCGCCTTCGACCGCATCCGCCCCGAACATGTGGCTCCCGCCATTGATACGCTTTTGCAGGCCTCGGAGGCCGCACTGGAGCGCGTGACCGTTGCGGACTTCCCGGCCGACTGGACAGCCATCGCCCGCGAGCTTGACGTGGCCACCGAGCAGCTGGGCCGAGCCTGGGGAACGATCAGTCACCTCAACAGCGTGGCCGACACGCCCGAGTTGCGCGCGGCCTACAACGAGGCCCTACCGCGCGTGACCGAGTTCTGGACCCGCCTGGGTTCCGACGAGCGCCTCTACGCGAAATACAAGGCCATCTCCCCGGCCACGCTGAATGCCGAGCAGCGACAGGCCCAGACCAATGCCCTGCGTAACTTCGTGCTGGGCGGCGCCGAGCTCACAGGCCCGGCCAAGGAGCGTTACGCCGCGATCCAGGAACGCCAGGCCGAGCTGAGCCAGAAATTCAGCGAGCACACCCTGGACGCCACCGACGCCTGGGCCTGTTACGCCAGCGCCGCAGAGCTGGAGGGCCTGCCTGCCGACGTGCTGGAAGCCACCCGCGCCGCAGCCGAAGCCGAAGGCAAGGCCGGCCACAAGCTCACGCTCAAGATGCCCTGCTATCTGCCGGTCATGCAGTTCGTGAAAAGCAGCGAACTGCGCCATAAGCTCTACCGCGCCTATGTCACCCGTGCTTCCGATCAGGCCGAAGGTGAGGGGAAGAAATTCGATAACGCCGAGCTGATCCGCGAGATCCTGGCCCTGCGCCGGGAAGAAGCACAGCTGCTGGGCTACCGCAATTTCGGCGAGCTCTCAGTAGTGCCCAAAATGGCCGACTCACCCGAACAGGTGATCCAGTTCCTGCGCGAACTGGCCGTCAAGGCGCGTCCCTACGCGGAGCAGGACGTGGTCGACCTGCGTGCCTATGCCCGCGATGAGCTGGGCATGGCCGATCCGCAGCCCTGGGACTGGCCCTATGTCTCCGAGCGCCTCAAAGAAGCACGCTATGCCTTCAGCGAGCAGGAGCTCAAGGAATATTTCACCGCGCCGCGCGTGATCGCCGGCCTGTTCAAGATCGTCGAGACCCTGTTCGAGGTGGCCATCCGCCGCGACACGGCACCGGTCTGGCACCCGGCCGTGGAGTTCTACCGCATCGAGCGTGACGGCCGTCTGGTCGGCCAGTTCTACCTGGACCAGCCGGCACGGGCCGGCAAGCGCGGCGGCGCCTGGATGGACGACGTACGGGCGCGCTGGCTGCGGCCCGACAACGGCCAGCTGCAGACACCCGTTGCGCACATGGTCTGCAACTTTGCAGACGGCGTGGGCGGCAAGCCCCCGCTGTTGACCCACGACGACGTCATCACCCTCTTCCATGAATTCGGCCACGGCCTGCACCACCTACTGACCCAGGTCAACGAGCGCGACGTCTCGGGCATCAGCGGCGTGGAGTGGGACGCCGTCGAGCTGCCCAGCCAGTTCATGGAGA
>CAMLNH010000163.1 GCA_946481355.1 uncultured Curvibacter sp. | reverse complement strand
CGATGCCATGAAGACCGGTTATGTTGACGAGACCTGGGCCAAGGAACACCATGAGCTCTGGTACGACGACATCAAAGGCGGCAAGATCCCGGCCCAGCGCAGCCAGCCCGCGGCGCCTGGCGCCACGGCCAAGGCCTGAGTCACAGAAAGAGAGAGACCCGCATGAAATCCATCGCCCTGTTCATCGCCGCCAGTGCCCTGAGCCTCTCGGCCCTGGCCAAGCTTCCGGCTCCGAACGATGCAGCCAAGGCCGCGGCGGCTGAAGCCGCGGCCAAGACTGCGCACGCTGGCAAGGTTGACGCCTATCGCCTGTGCAGGTCGCAGGACCGGACCGCGGCCCACTACCGCAAGTCGGCCAAGTCCCGGGACGCCAAGCCGGTGGCTACGGCGCCTTGTGCCGACCCTGGTCCCTACAAGCCGGCCGCTGCTGCGGCGCCCGCAGCGCCCGCCAAGAAGTCCTGAGCCGCATTCAGATCAAGGCCATGGGCCAGGGTCGTGAGACCCTGGCCCTTTTTGTTGTACCCTGCCGCCATGTCTGACCGCCTGCTCCCCCATCTGACCCGCGCCAGTGCACCACTGACGCGCGAGGTCGCCGTCGTCAATGAACACGGCGATGCCAGCACGCTCTCCATCCCTGCCGAGCGTGCGCTCACGGTCTATGTGGACAAGCGCGAGCTGGTTACCCTCATGACCCTGGGCGCCCAGCCCGAGTTGCTGGTACTGGGCTATCTGCGTAACCAGCGGCTGGTGCGTTCGGTGGAAGAGGTGGAATCCATCACCGTCGACTGGGACGTGGGCGCCGCCGCCGTGAAGACGCGCGAGGGCATCGCCAATGTCGAGGAGCGCACCGCCAAACGCGTGGTCACCACAGGCTGTGGCCAGGGCAGCGTCTTCGGTGACCTCATGGACGAGGTGGACCAGATCGCGCTGTCCCCCGACGCGCGTCTGACCCAGGCCCAGCTCTACGGCATCGTCAACGCCATACGCCTGCAGGAGAGCACTTACAAGTCCGCAGGTTCCGTGCACGGTTGTGCGCTGTTCCGCGGCGAGGAGATGCTGATCTTTGTGGAAGACGTGGGGCGTCACAATGCCATCGACACCATCGCGGGCTGGATGTGGATGCAGAATCCGGCCTCGATGGGCTCTGCGGACAAGGTGTTCTACACCACGGGCCGTCTGACGAGTGAGATGGTGATCAAGTCGGCACAGATGGGGGTGCCGATCGTGGTGTCGCGCAGCGGGATCACGCAGATGGGGCATATGGTTGCTGAGCGTGTGGGGCTGTGTGCGATCGGGCGCGCGACCGGCAGGCACTTCTATTGCTACTCTGCGTCGCAAAGGTTGGTGCTTCAGCCGGAACTGGCGGGGCCCAAGTTGCGGGCGGCTGCTTAAGTTTTTCTCGCGAGGCATCGCCGGGCGCATATCCCGGCCCTACCAAGCCGTCGGGGCGAGGCCTGGCTTATCGCATGGGCAGGCGCGTGTCCAAGACCCAAACTCCATGAACGAGCATAGAGCTCCAATGAACCATCCCGTTTTCTCTGCCCTCGGCCCCGTTGTCCTGCTCGTGATCCTGGGCTATGTGGCCGGTCGCCTGCGATGGATCCGTGCCGAGTCGAGCAAGGATCTCTCCAATCTGGTCTTCCTGGTGCTGACGCCCGCTCTGATGTTCCGCACCATGGGCAAGGTGGATGTGAAGGAACTCGAGGCCCTGCCGCTGCTGACCTACTTCGCGGCAGTGCTGCTGCTCTTTGCGCTGATGCTGTCCTGGCAGGGTTTCAACCGGCGTGCAGCGGTGCTGGCCCTGGCCACCACCTTCAGCAACACGGTGATGATCGGCATTGCGCTGGTCAGCCTGGCCTATGGCGAGGCGGGTCTCGTGATCCTGCTGTCGCTGATTTCCCTGCACGCGCTGGTGCTGCTCACGGCGGGCACCGTGATTCTGGAACTGGCGGTGGCGCGCGAGGCCAGTGCTGGCGGACAGGGGGCGCGGGCCATGCTGCGCACGGTGCTGGGCGCGGTGCGCAACGCTGTGATCCACCCCGTGCCCTTGCCCATCATGGCGGGCCTGCTGTACGCGCAGACGGGCTGGGCCATTCCCGAGGTGGTGGACAAGCCGCTGCAGTGGCTGGGCAATGCCTTTGGCCCGCTGGCGCTGCTGCTCGTGGGGGTGACGCTGGCCGGTACCGCCGTGGGGCCGCATCTGCGCGGTGCGCTCGGTCTGACGCTGGTCAAGAACTTGCTGATGCCTGTGCTGGTGGCCGGCCTGGGCCTGCTCATGGGGCTTTCCGGCCTGGCCCTGGTGGTGATGGTGGTGACGGCGGCCCTGCCTATGGGGGCCAACGTCTTCCTGTTCTCGCAGCGCTATGCCGTGGCCGAGGAACTGGTGACGGCGAGCATCATCGTGTCGAACGCCGTGGCCTTGCTCAGCGTGCCGCTGGCCATGTCCCTGGTGGGGTCGCTCTGATATCAATCTTTGGTATGCGTATGACGCATGCAAAGCTTGTATAAAAATCGTTTGAAGACAGGCTTGTAAGCTGCCAGACTCCAGCCTTCACATGCCTATCTGTCATTCATGCCGTCGCATCGCCCTTCCGCCGACCTGGACCTGTCCCAGTTCCATCCCCTGACCACGGCGCTGGCCCTGTCGCTGGCGGCCGCAGTGGCGCTGGGGCTGACGCGCTTTTCCTATGGGCTGTTGCTGCCGCCCATGCGCGAGGATCTGGGCTGGTCCTACTTGCTGGCCGGTGCGATGAACACTGCCAATGCGCTCGGCTACTTCATGGGTGCCCTACTCACGCCCGCATTGATGCGTCGCCTGGGCGTGTGGCGTCTGTTGATGGTCGGCGCCATGCTGGCCAGCGGTTTCATGCTCATGTCGGGTTTGGTAACCGATGCCAGCGCCTTGTTCGCGCAACGCGTGGCTGCAGGCGTGGCCAGCGCCTTCATGTTTATCACGGGCGGTGTGCTGGCCGCGCGCTTGGGTTCTCTGCATCCCGGTCGCGCGGGTTTCCTGATCGGTCTGTATTACGGTGGCACGGGTATCGGCATCGCACTGTCCGCTGGACTGGTGCCGGGGGCACTGGCCTGTGCGCAGGCGTATGGGGTAGCGCATGCGTGGCAATGGCCGTGGTTGGCCTTGGGGCTCGCCTGCCTGTGCGCGACGGCCTTGCTGGCGGGGCCGACGCGCACGATAGGCGAAGCGTCGTCTGGTCAGAACGGCCAACGGCGTTTCGCGGCGCGGGATTTCGGCTACGGCCTGGGCGGCTATTTCATGTTTGGCGTCGGCTACATCGGCTACATGACCTTTGTCGTTGCCTTGCTCAAGGAGCAGGGCATGCCAGCCGCCTGGATCACCGCGTTCTACACGCTGCTCGGGCTGGCGGTGGTGGCGTCCTCGCGCATCTGGGCACGCATGCTCGATCGCTACAAGGGGGGCGAGTCGCTGGCCATCCTCAACGGCGTGCTGGGCGTGGCCGCCATCCTGCCGGCGCTGAGCAGCGCCGTGCCCCTGGTCTTCCTCTCGGGCATCGTCTTCGGTGCGGTCTTCCTCTCGGTGGTGGCGTCCACCACGGCCTTGGTGCGGCACAACCTGCCGCCCGAGTCCTGGTCCGCCGGCATCAGCGCTTTCACCGTGGCCTTTGCCTTCGGCCAGATCGTCGGCCCGACCCTGGTGGGCAAGATCGCCGACGGGCCGGGCGGGCTGGCGCGCGGCCTGATCGTCTCGGCCTGCGCCCTCTTCATCGGCGCGGCGCTCGCAGCGCGGCAAAAAGCGCTGTCCCCGGTGCACTGAGCCCATGTCCACACCTCTGTTTCGACTGGCCTCGCTGGACCTGATCCGCGGCTTCGTCGCCGTCGGGCGACGCATGAGCATCACCCTGGCAGCGCAGGATCTGTGCCTGTCGCAGTCGGCGGTCAGCCGGCAGATACAGGCGCTCGAGACGGCGGTGGGCACGAAACTGCTGACGCGCGGCCATCGTTCCATCCGTTTCACCGCCGAAGGCGAGCGCTTGTTCCGCGCGGCCGACGGCGCGCTGCAGCAGCTGCAGGAAGCGGTGTCCTCGCTGGCGGCTGGCTACCGCCGGCCGGTGACGATCACGACCAGCGTGGGCGTCGCTGCGCTCTGGCTGCTGCCGCGTCTGGGACAGCTCCAGCAGCAGCATCCCGACATCGACCTGCGCGTTGCCGCGACCAACAAGGTGCTGGACCTGCACCAGGAGGGCGTTGATCTTGCCATCCGTTATTGCGACGAGGGCAAGGCCCCCTGGGGGGCGCAGAAGCTGTTCAGTGAGACGGTCGTGCCCGTCGCCCACCCTTTGTTCGCGGCCAAGCGCTTGAAGACGGCCGCGGATCTGGCCTCGCTGGTGCTGCTGGAGTACGAGGAGCCGGGACGTCCCTGGCTGCATTGGGAGGATGTGCTCAATGCAATGGGGCTCAGCAGCGGCATGGCCAAGGGCGTGCTGCGCTTCAATCAGTACGATCAGGTCATCCAGGCCGCGCTGGCGGGGCAGGGTGTGGCGCTCGGGCGGTATGAGCTGATCGAGCCCATGCTCGCCGACGGCCGCCTGACGGTGCTCAAGCAGGCCCAGCATCGCCGCTCCGGCGGCCACGCCTACTGGCTGGTGCAGGCCGACCCCAAACCGCGCAAGGATGTGCGCGATCTGGTCGAGTGGATACGCGCTCAGGCCCAGGCCGTCGTTGCGAAGTCCTGACGAAGCCCGGGTTCAAGGGGCTAGCCGCTCGCGCATCCAGCCACCCTGACCATCGGACATGTAGCGCAACCGGTCGTGCAGCCGGCTGGGTCGGCCCTGCCAGAACTCCCAGCGTTCCGGTACGAGGCGGTAGCCACCCCAGTGCGGCGGACGTGGGGGCTGGAGCAGGAACTGTGCGCCGTACTTCGCGGCATTGGCCACCAGTACACCACGGCCGGGGATGACCTGGCTTTGCGGGCTGGCCCAGGCGCCGATGCGTGAGTCAAGCGGGCGACTGGCGTAGTAGGTGTCGCTCTCCTCGGCACTGACCTGCTCCACGCGACCTTCGATGCGCACTACGCGCTCCAGTTCGACCCAGTGAAATTGCAGGGCGGCAAAGGGGTTGCCCGCGAGTTCTCGGCCCTTGCGGCTCTCGTAGTTGGTGTACCAGACGACCCCCCGCGCGTCATAGCCTTTGATGAGCACGATGCGCGTGGAAGGACGCAGGTCACTGCCCACCGTGGCCAGGGTCATGGCATTGGGTTCGGGCAGCTCGGACTGGATGGCTTCGCGCAGCCACTGGTCGAACTGCTGCAGCGGGTCGGCCTGCGAGGCCTCCTCGCTGAGTTCGGCGCGTTCGTAGCTTTTGCGGAGGTCGGCGATGGAAGGCATGGGACAAGTGTAAATCCCTGTCCGCAAACTGATCTTGCTGTCGCAATTTGCAACGATCCGGTGCCGCCCTAGGGCTTACCCGCATGGTTGCGGGCGGGCGGCTCACTAGGCTCCATCTTGCCAAGCGGCCGGGCGTGTGCGTGGCCGTCATTCCAACCCGAGGAGACTTTGTGATGAGTACATCCCTGAATGTCAACGGCAAGGCGGTCACCGCCAAGTCCGAGCCCGACACCCCCCTGCTGTGGGTGATCCGTGACGAGCTGGGCCTGCAAGGCACCAAGTTCGGCTGCGGTGCGGCCCTGTGCGGGGCCTGTACCGTGCACCTCAACGGCCAGCCCGTGCGTTCCTGCCAGACGCCACTGGCCAGCGCGGCCGGCAAGCGGGTGGCTACGGTTGAAAGCCTGTCGAAGAACAACAGCCATGCCCTGCAGAAGGCCTGGATCAAGCACGACGTGCCGCAGTGCGGCTACTGCCAGTCGGGCCAGCTCATGAGCGCGGCAGCCCTGCTGAGCAAGAACAAGAATCCCAGCGACGCCGACATCGACGCCGCCATGAGCGGCAACATCTGCCGCTGTGGCACCTATCCGCGCATCCGGGCCGCCATCAAGGATGCGGCCGTGAGCATGCGCCAGGCCGCCTGAAGGAGGAATAGATCATGAACACCATCCTCCAGACCTCACGTCGCGATTTCCTCAAGACCTCCACCCTGGCCACCGGCGGCCTGCTCATGGGTTTTGTGCTGCCGGGCACCCGCGTCGAATCGCAGGCGGCCGGCACGGTCTACACCCCCAATGCCTGGGTGCACATCGCCGACGACAACACCGTCACCCTGATCTCGGCGCGCTCCGAAATGGGCCAGGGGGTCTACACCTCCATGCCCATGTTGATTGCCGAGGAGCTCAACGTCGACATCCGCAGCATCAAGGTGGCCATCGCGCCGCCAGCCGCGGTCTATGTCAACGCCCTGCTGGGCGCGCAGATCACGGGTGGTTCCACCTCCGTGCGTGACGGCTGGGAGAAGCTGCGCGTGGGCGGGGCCCAGGTGCGCGAGATGCTGATCAGTGCGGCCGCCGATGCATGGAAGGTCGACCGCAGCCAGCTCAAGGCCGAGAACGGCATGGTGCGGGGCCCCAAGGGCAGGAAGGCGAGTTATGGCTCGCTGGCCGCTGCGGCCGCCAAGCTGCCGGTGCCCGAGAAGG
>CAMLNH010000162.1 GCA_946481355.1 uncultured Curvibacter sp. | reverse complement strand
AGTGCACGTTCGGCCAGGGCCTGGTCGTTGGCCTGGTAGACCTGCAGGCCGCGCTGCCAGGACGGCTGCAGCAGGGGCGCCAGGGCCTGGGCGGCAGGCGGACCGTCCCAGAGGGCGGCGAGCAGGGCCTCTTGCTGGGCGGCGAGGGCGGCGCTCATGCCAGGGCTTCCGTCGGGGTGAGCGCGCGCAACTGGTCTTCCGCCCGGGCCACTTCGGCCAGCAGCACGTCCAGCGCGGGGATGTCGGTGTCCCACTCGATCAGGGTGGGGCGGGCGCCCCAGCGCTGCAGGGCATGGGCATGCAGCAACCAGACCTCGGGGCAGACGCGGCTGCCATGGTCATCGATGACGATCTCGCCATGGGCGTCCTGCACATGCTGATGGCCAGCCAGGTGGATCTCGGCCACGAGGTCGGCGGGCACGCTGTCGATCCAGGCGCGGCAGGCGGCGAGGGGGTCTATGGCTGCACCGCGCAGCTGGGCATTGCGGGCGTTGACGTAGAGGTTGTTCACATCGACCAGCAGGCTGCAGCCGGTGCGCCGGGCCAGGCCCACGAGCCAGTCGGCTTCGTCTTGCGTGTCCTCGGCCGGGCTCTGCCAGTGCAGATAGGCCGAGAGGTTTTCAAGGGCGAGGGGGCGGCGCAGGCGCTCCTGGGCGCGTTCGATGTTGCGCGCCATCACGTCCTGCGCCTCACGGGTGTGGGGCAGGGGCAGCAGATCGGCCGCGTGGTGGGGCGCACCGTGCCAGTGGGCGCGGGCAAAACAGGCGTGGTCGCTGACGCGGACGGGGTCGATGCGGCGGACCAGGCGATCGAGCTGGTCCAGGTGCCAGTCGTCCAGACCAGCCGCCGAGCCCAGGGACAGGCCCACGCCGTGCAGGCTGATGGGGTAGTCCTGCCGGCCGCGTTCCAGCACGGCCAGGGCCGCGCCACCGTCGGCAAAGAAGTTCTCGGAATGGACTTCGAGGAAGGCCAGGGCCGGCTGCCGTTCCAGCAACTCGGCGTAATGGGGGTGTCGCCAGCCCAGGCCCGTGCCGGGTGCCGTGGCGGGCAGGGGCGGGGCGGACGACATGGGGGATCAGCTCTTCTTGGCGGCGGCCTTGGCTTCGTCCATGGTCAGGCCCTTGAGCTGCTTGCAGGTGCCCTTGGCCACGTACTTCCACTCGCCCTTGTCGTTGTCAACCTTGGACTGGCCAGCGCAGGAATGGGTGCCGCTGAGGTTGGCGCAGTCGTTCTGGCCGGCCTTGGCGATGCCGAAACATTTTTCCTTGGTCTGGGCCGCAGCCGGGGCGGCGGCCAGGGTCAGGGTGAGCAGGGTGGCCGCAGCGGCGGCGATGGTGGCGCGTTGATTCATGGTGACTCCGGTTGCAGGTTGAAAAAACCACCGGCGGTCAGGCAAGCTGTACCGCTGGGCAGAGGGGTAGTCGGGCCCGGGCGCGCGCTTCTTACATGCCGCGTCAAATATTTATGGATGCACTCAGAGCAGGTCCGCGATCCGGTCCCAGGCTTCGGCGGGAATACGGCCGCTGTAGCGTTCGACCGTGCGGCCCTGTTTGTCGATCACATAGGACAAGGGCAGGCGGCCCGTGGGGCCCACGTTGTCGCTGTAGCCGGGCGCGCGGCTCCAGAGCTGCACAAACTGCTGGCGGGCCGGAACCACCTGGGTGATGAGCTTTTCGTAGGCCTCGACGTCCTGCATCTGGCGATCGGTGCTGATCAGGACCAGCTCGAAAGGCTGGTTCTTCCAGCCTTCGTAGTTCATGCGCAGCTCCTGCATCTTGTCGCGGCACACGGCGCAGTCGGTGCTCCAGTACATGACCAGCACAACCTTGCCGCGCAGGGAGGCCAGATCGAAGGCCTTGCCCTGGAAGGTGGTGCCGCGCACGCTGAGTGCGGGTTCGGCGGCCCAGGCTTGGGGCAGGGGCAGAAGGAAGGCGGCAAGCAGGAGGAGGCGTCGCAGTCGCATGGGGGCCTTTCGTGGGCTGCGCGGATGCAGCCCGTGCCGTCTACTGTAGCGCTAGCCGGGGCGGCGCTCCAGCAGCATGGCGTCGCCGTAGCTGAAGAAGCGGTAGTGCTGCGTGATGGCGTGCCGGTACAGCGCCATGATGTGCGCGTAACCCGCAAAGGCGCTGACCAGCATCATGAGAGTGGACTTAGGCAGATGGAAGTTGGTGACCAGCAGATCGGCCACCTGGAACTGAAAGCCCGGAGTGATGAAGATCTCGGTGTCACCGCTGGTCAGCCCCGTCTTGGCCCAGGATTCGAGCGTGCGGATGGTGGTGGTGCCCACGGCAACGATGCGGCCGCCTCTGGCTTTCGTTTCCGCAATGGCCTGCTGCGTGGCGGCTGGCACCTCGTACCACTCGCGGTGCATGCGGTGCTCGGCCAGGTTCTCAGTCTTCACGGGGGAGAAGGTGCCGGCACCCACGTGCAGGGTGACGTTGGCGCGTTTCACGCCGCGCGCTTCGAGCGCGGCCAGCACGCCCTCGTCAAAGTGCAGGGCCGCGGTGGGTGCGGCGGCGGCGCCGGGTTTGGCGGCGAAGACGGTCTGGTAACGCGCCACGTCCTCGGCGCTGTCGCCGTGCTCGATATAGGGTGGCAGGGGCACGTGGCCGTGCTGTTCCATCAGCGCGTGCGGTTCGTCGCTGAAGTGAAAACGGAACAGTTGCCCGTCTTCAT
Organism: uncultured Curvibacter sp.; assembly: GCA_946481355.1. Next base: position 3,889 of record CAMLNH010000162.1, on the reverse strand, counting down.
CGGGCCAGCGGCCCAACAAGGTGGCGCTGTAGCCGCCCGTCATCTGCAGCACGGTGCCCACGGCCGGTTTCTTGCTGACCTTCATATGGGCCACGACCTCGTGGCCGGTCAGCACCCGTTCGATCAGCAGCTCCAGCTTGCCGCCTGTGGGCTTCTCACCAAAGAGGCGCGCTTTCACCACCTTGGTGTCATTGAAGACCAGCAGATCGCCGGGCTGCAGCAGGCCAGGCAGTTCACGAAAGATGCGATCGACCGGCTGCGCACCGCGACCGTCGAGCAGGTGCGAGGCGCTGCGTTCGGCGGCGGGGTGCTGGGCGATGAGTTCCGGCGGGAGCTCGAAGTCGAAGTCGCTGAGGGTGTGGGCGCGCGTCGCGCCGGGAGACAGAGGCATATGCTTGAGGGCTTGACAGGCCCGTACCAAGTATTGATGAGGCCGCTATTTTCCCAGAACTTCCTCCTTGCCTGCTTCGGCGGTGTCGAGTTCGGCCTCGGTGGCGGTGAGCAGGCCGCCGGCCAGGCGCTCGAACAGGGCCGCCGGGTCCAGCAGCTGGATGAGCAGCTGGCCGCCGTTGGCCTTGATGAAGTGGCTCACGAGCTTGTGGCCGGTGCCGAAGGGTGAGGGCATGAGCTGGGCCTCGGCAAATTCCGGTACCGCATGCAGCGCGTCCACCAGCAGGCCCACGGTGTGGAGGCCGTGGCGCACGATGACGATCTGGCTGTTGGCGTCTTGCGTGCTGGGGCGGCCCAGCAACAGCCAGCCCAGGTCAAACACCCAGACGAAGTGCCGGATCTGGCTGTTGTTCTGCGGAGCCAGCATGCCCACACGCCCTTGCGGCCCGCCGGGGATGCGGGCCGAGAGTGCGCTGGCGGGCAGGGCTTCGAGCACCTGCACGGCGGGCAGGGCCAGCAGGCCACCGCCGCACTGGAAGGTGGCGTAGGTCTGGCGGGCCTGGCCGTCGGTGGCGTAACCCTCGTCCTTGATGGCCAGGCTTTCGGCGGGCTGTAGCTTGCGGTCCTGCTGCACGGCACCTAAGGGGAGGTACACCACGGCGAGCACGTCTTCTTCATACCCGTCGCTGACCTTGAACTCGCGGTAGCCCTGGGAGGCGGCGCAACCCATGACGGCGTACTGACCGTCGTGCTCGACGATGCGCGAGACGCTGCGGCCGCGCGGCAGCTGGCGTAGCTGAGGCTCCAGCGCCAGGGTGCCGCCCACAGGCCGGGCGTCGGCCGTGCTGGAGATGATGCGACCGTCGCGGTTGACGAAGTAGGCGGAGATGCCGCTGTCCTGGCTCAGGCTGCCGTGCAGCATGGCCTGGAACTCGCGCGCCGAGTCGAAGACGATGCCGATGCCGCCGACGACCTGGCGCTCGTGGTCCGGGTGGCGCACAGCCGCGTGGTAGATGTAGGTGGGCTGACCACCGTAAAGCGCGCTGGGTTCGAAGGCGCTCACGTGGTAGGCCTGGTCGTCGCTCAGGGCGCGCACGCGCTCCAGTGTGCCGGCGTCGATTTGCGCCGGGCCGGGCTCGCTGCCCCGGCAGGAGCGCGCAATGATGCGGCCTTCGCGGTCGTAGACGAAGAGCTGGGTGTAGACGGTGTAGAGGCTGTGGATGTAGGCCAGGATCTCCTGCAGGCGGCGCGCCTCGATCTCGGGCACGTCGGGCGCGGCCAGGGCGTTGCGCAGCTCGGGCGTCAGCGCCCACCAGCGGCAGTCGTCGGCGCGCTCATAGAGGTTGCGGTCCAGCAGGTCCACCAGCAGCTGGGCCACGAACTCGGTGTTGCGCTGCTTGGACTCGAGCACGGTTTCGTACAGGTCGCGGATGGACTGCGAAAACAGGACGTTGCTGCGCGCGCCTGTCTCGCTGATCTGGTCCAGGATGGTCTTGAGCTTGATGCGTTCGCCGCTGCGGTCGGCTGTGATGACCTGGCCGTTCCAGACCACGCGGCGGATGGTTTCGGTGGCCGTCATCACTTCAAACAGCGGCGGGCTGAAGTTGCGGGCGTGGGCCAGCAGGCCGCTGGCCACGGCTGGGGCGAGTGTCGTCAGGGTCTGGCGGGTGTCGCCCGAAAAGGCCAGGTCCACCGGCGTCATGACCTGACCCAGCCAGCCTTCGGGCCCCATATAGCCCTGGTAGCCCTCGGCGCGCGTGGTGCGCACCAGGTACTCACGGCCCTCGTGGATCATGAGACGGGGCAGGCCCTCGGGGTTGACGGGCACCGTGGTGCCGGGAGCGATCCAGCGTTCGTCGGCGCTGGCGATGACGCGGTGGTTCTCGTCGAGCAGCAGCATATTGGCGCGGCCCTCCGGGTCGCGGTGCGAACGGAAGATGCCGGCCATCTCGGCCTCGAAATCGAAACACAGGCAGAGCAGACCCACCACCGCGCCGGTCTGGGGGTGGTGCATGCGGCGCGAGTAGATCAGGGCCTGCGAGCGGCCGGGGCGCAGGTCGGTGGCGCGGAAGGTCTCGACGAAGCTGTCGCTGGTCAGGGTCTGGGCGATCAGCGGGTCCACGCTGCCTTCGACGGGGGACTCCGGATCGAGCTGCACCAGTACGTTGCCCCGGGCGTCAAGCAGCATGATCTCGTTGTAGACGGTGTACTTGTGGCGGTAGGCCAGCAGCCGCGAGCGGATGGCGTCCACGTCGTCGCTGAGACCGGCGACAAAGGTGCAGAGCTCGCGGTCGGTGGCGAGAAAACCCACGTCGGCGGTGCGTTCGTAGAGGTTGCGCACCACGATGTCGATCACGTACTGCGCCTTGGTGCCGATGGCGGCCAGTACATTGCCGACCTTCTCGCCAACGAGGCTGTCGACGAGCTCCTGCTCCAACCGGCTGAAGCCGTCGCGCGTGGCGGCCATGATGGGCAGGATGGTCTGCGCTTCCTGCGGGCAGTTCATCTTGGCGGACGACTCGATCATGCGCCACATCTGGTTGAGCTCGCGCAGCGATTGCTCGCAGCGGCTCACGTCGCGCATATAAGGAAGGTAGGTGTCGGTCTGGAGGCGGGGAGCTGGGGCGGGCATGTCTGTGGGTCCAACGGTGTTTTGTGCGTTATCTCTCCCTGGACATCAGGAGCTCAGCAAGAGCCGTGCCCGTTGCGGTCATTGGTCGGTCTTGGGCCACAATCGGGTCCATGTCTGCACGTTCCCTGACCGGAAGCGAGAAAAAAGTCACGCGCAAGCCGGCCGCCACGCAGGGCGTAGCGGCGGCCGCAAAATCTATGTCCGCGTCAGGGTTGGGCGGATCTAAAAGCGCCCCACAGAAAGCGCTGGAGAAACTCAACCTGCGGCGCGACATCGACCTGGCCTTGCATCTGCCGCTGCGTTATGAGGACGAGACGCGCATCGTCCGACTGGCTGACGCGCGCGAAGGTGACACGGCGCAGATCGAGGGCGAGGTCACGGCGCAGGAGGTGGCTTACCGGCCACGCCGCCAGCTGCTGGTGACGCTGAACGACGGCACCGACAGCTGCGTGCTGCGTTTCTTCAATTTCTATCCCTCGCAACAGAAGGCGCTGGCCGTGGGCACGCGGGTGCGTGCGCGCGGCGAGCTGCGTGGTGGCTTTCTGGGCTGGACCATGATGCACCCGCACACGCGTGCGGCCAGTGGCGAGCTGCCCACGGCGCTGACCCCGGTCTATCCCACCACGGCTGCGCTGCCCCAGGCCTATCTGCGCAAGGCGGTGCTGGCCGGCCTGAAGCGCGCCGAGCTGTCGGACACCTTGCCGCCCGAGGTGGCGACCACGCTCAGGCTGCGGCCGCTGTGGACGCTCAAGCAGGCGCTGGAGTTTCTGCACCACCCCACGCCCGATGTGTCGCTGGCCCAGCTGGAGGACCACACGCACCCGGCCTGGCAGCGCCTCAAGGCGGAGGAGCTGCTGGCGCAGCAGC
>CAMLNH010000161.1 GCA_946481355.1 uncultured Curvibacter sp. | reverse complement strand
TACGTGGTGCTGGGCGCGGTGATGGACGAGCTGTCCATGATCCTGCTGACCATCCCCATCTTCTTTCCGCTCGTCATGGGCCTGGACTTCGGCCTGCCTTCGGAGTCGGTCGCGATCTGGTTCGGCATCATGGTGCTCATGACCGTGGGCTTCGGCCTGCTCGCGCCGCCCGTGGGGCTCAACGTCTACGTGGTCAACGGCATGGCCAGGGACGTGCCCATTGGCGAGAGCTACCGCGGCGTGCTGCCCTTCCTGGCCAGTGACGTGATCCGCACCCTGCTGCTGCTCTTCTTCCCGGCGATCTCGCTCTGGCTCGTGCAGTACGTGGGGTAGCGACACCGGTTTGAGGGAAAGCCCCAGCCCGACGTGCCCCGTTTTTCCGCTAAGGTGCCGGCACATCCAACAAGGAGACTCCTCATGATCCAGCGCCGTACCCTGCTCAAGACCACTGCCGCCGCCGCGGCCCTGGGCGTGCCCACCCTGGGCCTGGCCCAGCAGAGCGTCACGCTCAAGTTCCACACCTTCATGTCCCCCATGTCCCTGGTCTGGCTGACCATGCACAAGCCCTGGATGGAGAAGGTGGAGAAGGAATCCAACGGCCGTATCAAGTTCGAGGCCTATCCGGCAATGCAGCTGGGTGGCACGCCGGTGCAGCTCTACGACCAGGCGCGTGACGGCGTAGTCGACGTGGTCTGGACCCTGCCGGGCAACACGGCTGGCCGCTTCCCGCGCATCGAAGTGTTCGAACTGCCCTTCATGCTCAACAACGCCGAGGCCACGTCCAAGGCCTACTGGGAGTACGTGCAGACCGTGGCGGTGGACGAGTTCAAGGACACGCATCCCATCGCCCTGCACGTGCATGGCCCGGGCATGTTCCACGCCAAGAACAAGCTCATCAAGACGCCAGATGATCTCAAGGGCATGAAGGTGCGCGGCCCGACCCGCCAGGTCACCAAGCTGCTGCAGGCCGTGGGCGCCACGCCCGTGGGCATGCCGCTGCCGCAGATCCCGGACGCGCTGTCCAAGGGCACGATCGACGCCTGCGTGATCCCCTGGGAAGTGGTGCCGGCCGTCAAGGTGCATGAGCTCACCAAGTTCCATACCGAGTTCCCGGCCGGCCACCCGGGTCTGTACACCACGACCTTCGTGATGACCATGAACAAGGCCAAGTACGAGTCGCTGTCGCCCGACCTCAAGAAGGTCATCGACAACAACTCGGGCATGGCCACCTCGGCCTGGCTGGGCAAGCAGCAGCAGGAGAGCGACGTACCCGGCCGCAAGCCTTCGGTGGAGCGCGGCAACACCATCTACACGCTGAACAACGCCGAGGCCCAGGCCTTCGTCAAGCGCTCGGCCTCGGTGGACGAGGAATGGGTGGCCGACATGAACAAGCGCGGCTTCGACGGCAAGAAACTGCTCGACACCGCCAAGGCGCTGATCGCCAAGCACGGCAAGTAAGTCGGCTGCCCGCACAGCCTGGGAGCGCCCTTCGGGGCGCTTTTTCATGGCCGGGGCTCAGTAACGCCCGCCGCGGATGAAGCGGACGATGCCCGCGGCGACTTCCGCCTCCTGCTCGACAAAGCCGTGGGGGGAACGGCCTTCGCAGGCCTCGACAGCCGACAGGCCCGCACGCCCGGGGCCGCCATCCACACGCACGAGCTGCTTGCGGGCGCTCGAAACCCGGGCGACGATGCGTTCGTTCTCGGAGGCCGGCGAACGCAGGCATTTGTCCTGCGCATGGCCAATCACGAGCAGCGGCATGGTGATGGCTTCGAGCGGCAGGTCGAACACGGTCTGCGCCACCCAGGTCTTGTTGCCACGGGGGTTGCCGGCTGTGACGGGCGACGTCAGCACCACGCCGTCGGGCGCGGCGCCTCCTTGCAGGCGGCTGGCGGCATGGGCGGCCGAGATGGCGCCGCGGCTGGTCCCGATGACCCAGACCGGCAGACCACCGCTGCGCTGGCGCAGATCGGCGATCACGCGGCCCAGATCCTGCGCATGCTCGGGCGCCGTGCGAAAGCCGCCCAGGCCGTCTTCGCCTTCGTGATCCGATGGGGCGTCGAGCAAGGCGGTGGCATAGCCCTGGGCCTGGAACAGCGGCAGGGAGCGCACGAGTGAATTGCCGGTCAGCGCGCGGGGGCAGCCCAGCGCGTCAAGCCGCAGATGGCCGCCACCGCCCGCGAGCAGCAGCAGCACGGCCTGCGGTGCCTTGCCGGCGGCGGGCGCTCCATAGGCATAGCTGCTGCGGGTGTCGCCGTGCGTGGCCAGCGTCACGCGCTCGCCGCAGCTGGCGGCCAGCGCGCAGGCCGGGGCCACCCCCAGCGCGCAGACCGCAGCGATGACAACAAGGACGCGGTTCAGAGGGCGCATGGCATCACCGCGGCGCGGTCCTCAGGGTTGCGGCCGCACCAGCCGCACAACCAGCGCTGTCTTGCGCGCCACGTCACCGCGCGCCTCGCCGCTGCCCAGGTGCACGGCCCAGCCCTGCTGCACACCGAGCCGGTCCTGCGTGCCCAGGCTGCCGCGCGTGATGTTGTCGTAGGCATAGGGGCTGCTCTGCGTGGTGTCGATGCGCGAGGTGCTGGTCCAGGTCCAGTCCTGCGGATCGCCCGGGAACAGCGCACGCCCCTGCTCGCTGCCGGCCCAGCGGCGCAGCTCGGTCAGGCGCGGCAGGCGCCAGGCCACCCCCTCGGCCTTGAAGCGTGCCGAGGCCAAAGCCACGGCCTCGCCATGCGTCATGAGGCGCGGCTGGCCGGTGCAGGTCTTGCCGTTCCACTGCATGCCTTCGACACAGCGCGGCCAGGCCAGCCTGCTGCGCGGATCGATCACATAGGCGCCATCCGAACTCGGTGCGGGCTGCGCCGGCGCCGTGGTCTGCGCGCCGGCCGAACCCAGCGCTGTCAGCATGGCGCTCAGCAGGATCGCACGAATGGCTTTCATGGTTCAGGCTTTGATCAACGCCAGCACCTCGGCGAAGGCCGGATGCTCAGCGCTGCGCAGCCACTCGAAGGCCACCATCTCGGTGGTGACCAGTTCGGCGCCGGCACCGGCCAGGCGGTCGAAGGCGGCGTCGCGGTTGCGCTCGCTGCGCGAGCCGCAGGCGTCGGTGACGATCCAGACCTCGAACTCGTCGTCGAGCAGGTCCAGCGCCGTCTGCAGCAGGCAGACATGGGTTTCGCAGCCGGCCATGACCAGGGTGTTGCGCTCGGGTGCGGCCTGGGCCGGTTTCTGCAGGTGCTTGGGCAGGCTGCGCGCATTGCCCTGGGGCGCGCGCGCAGGCGGACGCAGCAGCTCGGCCAGGCCATCGGCCACGGCGCTGAAGCTCATCTTGGCCAAAGTCTTGCCGCCCGCCTGTGCAATCAGCGTCTGCAGCTCGGGCACGGTAGTGCCCAGACTGGCCGGGTTCTCTTCGGTCACGAAGGTGGGCACCTTGAGCAGGCGCGCCATCTGCGCCAGGCGCCTGGCATTGGCCAGCACGGACGGGCCGTCGTGGATGACCGGCATGAGCCGGGCCTGGTAGTCGACCAGCAGCAGCTGGGAGTCGTCGCGTTCGAGCAGCATGGTGTGGTACAGGAATATCAGGCGATCTTCACGACCACACGGCCGCGTACCTGGCCCGCCATGAGCTGCTGGGCCTTTGCCACCGCGGCTTCGAGCGGCACTTCCTCAACCATGCGCTCGAGCAGGGCCGGATCGAGATCGCGCGCCAGACGGTCCCAGGCACGCTGGCGTCTGGCCAGCGGCGCCATCACCGAATCGATGCCCGCCAGCGTGACACCACGCAGGATGAAGGGCGCCACCGAACCCGGCAGGTCCATGCCCTGGGCCAGGCCGCAGGCCGTGACGACGCCGCCGTAGCGGGTCTGCGCCAGCGCGTTGACCAGGGTGTGGGAACCGACGGCGTCCACCACCGCGGCCCAGCGTTCCTTCTGCAGTGGCTTGCCGGGGGCGGCCAGTTCGGCGCGATCGATCACCGCGCTGGCACCCAGGGCCTTGAGGTAGTCGGCCTCGGCCGACTTGCCGGTGGCCGCCGTCACCTTGTAGCCCAGCCTGCCCAGCAGGGCCACGGCCACGCTGCCCACGCCACCGGTGGCGCCCGTGACCAGCACCTCGCCGTCGCCCGGCTTCACGCCATGGTCTTCGAGCGCCAGCACGCTGAGCATGGCGGTATAACCGGCGGTCCCGATGGCCATGGCCTGTCGGGGTGTGAAGGCTGCGGGAAGTTTGACGAGCCAGTCGCCCTTGAGCCGGGCCTTGCCGGCCAGGCAGCCCCAGTGCGTCTCGCCCACGCCCCAGCCGTTGTGCACGAAGGCGTCACCGCTTTTCCAGGCCGGGTGGCTGGATTCAAGCACCGTACCCGCGCCGTCAATGCCGGCGACCATGGGCCAGCTGCGCACCACGGGACCCTTGTTGCACAGCGCGAGGCCGTCCTTGTAGTTGAGCGTGGAGTACTGCACGGCCACGGTGACGTCACCGGCCGGCAGGCGGGCTTCGTCCAGATCCTGCAGCGAGGCCTGAAATCCGTTGGCATTGTCCAACAGAAGCGCCTTGAACATGGGTGTTTTTCCTGTTAAAACTCATTTAAATCAACGGCTTGGCGTGTCTTTCGCGAAAAAACTTTAATTGACAGCGCAAACTCGACCAATCTATCCTAACCGCATGAACGCCTGTCGTCCCATCTTTTTCCTGCTGCTGCTGGCCTGTGCACAGGCCAGCGCGCGGGACGACGACCTGGATCGGCTGCTGCAGGAACGCGGCCTGATGGACGCGCCACCGGCCCAGACCGTGCGCGCAGCCCCGGACCCCGATGCGGCCGGCGCACCCGCGGACCGCATGTCAGACCTGGTGGTGGCCGCCATGGGGGCCATCGGCGTGCCCTACCGTTACGGCGGCAACTCCTACGACGCGGGTTTCGACTGCAGCGGCTTTGTGCGTGCGGTCTACAACCAGACCCTGGGCCTGATGCTGCCACGCCAGGCGGCGCAACAGGCCGCAGCCACGCATCTGATCGAGCGCGAACAGCTGCGCCCGGGTGATCTGGTCTTCTTCAACACCCTGCGGCGCTCCTACAGCCATGTGGGCATCTATGTCGGCGACCACAAGTTCATCCATTCGCCGCGGCCCGGCGCGGCCGTGCGCATCGAGGACATGCGCGTCAACTACTGGAACCGCCGCTTCGACGGCGCACGCCGCGTGACCGGTGATATGCCGCTGCGCGCACCGGTGCAGGTGGCGGCCGACCCGGCCCTGCTGCTGCAGAACTACTGATACCGGCCGTTACCTCGAGCACGGCCCGGCGCTGTCGCAAGTCCTGCCAGAATGGCGGCATGACGAACCGACGCCCCCTCCCTCGATCGATCGCCACCCTCCTCCTGTCTGTCGCGCTGTGTACCGGCGCACAGGCCCAGCCCCTGGACGGCCCAAACTACGCCAATGCCGAGCCCCTGGGCACGGCCATGGAGAACTGGAGCTATCCCTATCCGGTGCAGATGCTGCAGTTCGAGATGGAGGGCCGGCCCGTGCGCATGGCCTATATGGACGTGAAGCCGCAGAATCCCAACGGGCAGACCCTGCTGCTGATGCACGGCAAGAATTTCGGCAGCGACTACTGGGCGAACACGCTCAAGGCCATGTCGACCTACGGCTACCGCGTGATCGCGCCGGACCAGATCGGCTTCGGCAAATCGTCCAAACCTGAGATGCGCTACAGCTTCGCCGCGCTGGCCGAGAACACCACGCGCCTGCTGGAGCACCTGAAGATCGGCCGGGTCACGGTGATCGGCAACAGCATGGGCGGCATGCTGGCCGTGCACTTTGCGCGCAAGTACCCGGAGCGCGTGGCGGCCCTGGTGCTGGAGAACCCGCTGGGCCTGGAGGACTACGCCGTCATCCCCGCGCAGCAGACCACCACCCTCGTGCGCCTGGAAATGGCCCAGACGCCAGCGAGCTACCGCAACTTCGTCAGGAGCTATTTCCCGGCCTGGAAGCCGGAGTACGAGCGCTTTGTCGAACAGTTCGCACGCGTGCAGCTCAGCGGAGACTACCCACGCTTCGCCCAGGTCTCGGCCCAGACCTACCAGATGATCCATGAGGGCCCCATCCTCAACGAGCTGCCGCGCCTGACCGTGCCCACGCTGCTCGTCATCGGCCAGAACGACCGCACGGTCTTCGGCCGCCGCTTCGCGCCGCCCGAGGTGGTGCGCCCCATGGGCAACTTCCCCCTGCTCGGGCGCACGGCACAGATGAACATCCCGGGCGCCGTGCTCAAGGAATTCAACGGCGTGGGCCATGTGCCGCACCTGGAGCAGCCCGAGCGCTTCCACGCCGTCGTCATGGACTTCATCTACGGCAAAAAATAAACCCCGCGGGCTTGCGCCGGCGGGGTGCCCTGGGGCGGCTGCGTTCAGGGGCTGTTGCTGACCGGTGCTGCGGGCTTGGCGTTGCTCGCCCCGGGACGGCCCACCTTCTCCTGGATCCAGTTGTCGGCCGGTTTGAGCACCTTGTCGTCCACCACCTCGAAGCCCTTGCCGGCCCCCTTGTTGGCGGCGCTGATGCCCTTGTCGGCACCTTCACTCACAGCTTCA
>CAMLNH010000160.1 GCA_946481355.1 uncultured Curvibacter sp. | reverse complement strand
ACCATGCGCGCGTTCTTCCAGTCGGTGATGTAGACCTTGTGGTCCTTGAGCATGGCGCGCACGGTGTCGCGCAGCAGCGTGGCATAGTGGCCCGAGAGCGGGGCGACGATGAGCACCACGGGCTGGGTCTTGAGCCGGGTCAGCGTGGCCGGATCGTCGGAGAAGCGCTTGAAGCGGCGCAGCTCGCAGAAGGGCTTGTCGAGCTCCACGCGCTCGTGGATGGCCACGTTGACGCCGTCCACGCCCACGGTACGGATGCCGAACTCGGGCTTTTCGTAGTCCTTGCCCAGCCGGTGCAGCAGGGCATAGCCGGCAGCCATGCGCTGGGCATAGGGCAGGTGGGCCAGGGGCGAGAGCGGGTTGTTGAAGGCCTTGGCCGTGGCCTGGGCCAGGTCGGCAAAGGGCTCCATCAGGGAGCGCTGGGCTTCATAAAGCTGGTAGAGCATGGGGGCTCCCGTTTTTGAGTATGCTGCAGTGCAATATAACAGCTGTGCCCAGTTTGCGCATCCGCAAAAACGACAGGGTCCTCCCCCCATCTCTGAGCCATGCAACGTCGTCCTTTTCTGGCCAGCGCCCTGGGCGCGGGTAGCAGCCTCATGATCGGAGCCACCATGAACAGCATCGCCGGGGCATCCAGCCTCGCCTCTCTCCAGAAGCTGCAGCCCAGCCCGCGCATGCCGGTGCTCTTCATTGGCCATGGCAGTCCGATGAACGTGATCGAGCCCAACGAGTTCCTCCCGAAGTGGGAGGCCCTGGGCCTGGAGTTCGGCGAGGGCCCGGGCGCGCGCTGGGACCGGCCCCAGCTCATCCTGTGCATCTCGGCCCACTGGATCACGCGCGGCTGGTGGCTTACGGGCATGGACAAGCCGCCGACCATCCACGATTTCGGCGGCTTTCCGCAGGCCCTGTTCGACCAGCAGTACCCGGCCCCGGGTGCGCCCGTCGTCGCCAGAGCTCTGAGCGCCGAGTTGCAGGATCCGACCCAGGGACAGCCTCTGGGGCTGGACGATCACGAGTGGGGTCTGGATCACGGCGCCTGGTCGGTGCTCAAGCCCATGTTCCCTGCGGCGGACATCCCGGTGCTGCAGCTCAGCCTGGACTACAGCCGCCCACCGGCCGAGCACTACGCGCTGGGCCGGCAGCTGCGCGCGCTGCGCGAGCGCGGTGTGCTCATCGTCGGCAGCGGCAACATCGTGCACAACCTGCGGACCATGCGTCGCGGCGCCGGCAACGACCAGGCCTACGACTGGGCGCTGGAGTTCGACCAGCGCATGGGGGGGCATATCGCCCAGGGCCAGCTCGATGCGCTGGCTGATTTCCTGCAGCTCGGTGAACTGGCCCGTCTGGCCCACCCCACGCACGACCATTTCCTGCCGCTGCTGCATGCCGCGGGTGCCGTGCATGCAGCTGAGGCGCCACGTTTCTTCAACGAGAAATTCCAGGGCGCCTCGATCTCCATGCGTTCGGTCGTGTGGTCTTAGGTGCCTAGGCATTGCTGTGCATAGCGGCTTCCGTAAGCTTCTGTAAGGCGGCCAGCATAGGCTCTTGCGTTCAATAGCAAGAAGAGGAGCCCATGCGTTCGGTTGTCTGGTCCTAGGAAGCGCAGTGCATAGGATCCTGCGTAAGTTTCTGTAAGCCGGCCGGCAAAGGCTCTTCTCTCTGACATCAAGATGAGGAGCCTATGCGTCGAGTTCTGAAAGCGCTGCTGCTGTGCAGTCTGGGCCTGCTGTCCCTGCAGGTCACGGCCCGGGAAATCCAGGGCGTGAAATACGAGGAAAGCATCGAGCTGGCCGGCAACCGCCTGCAGCTCAATGGCGCGGGCACGCGCTACAAGGCCGTGTTCAAGGTCTACACGGCCGGCCTGTACCTGAGCCGCAAGGCTGCCAGCACGGCCGAGGTGCAGGCCGCGCCCGGCCCCAAACGCCTGACCCTGACCTTTGTGCGTGAGATCGGCTCCGAGGAACTTGGGCGCCTCTTCATCAAGGGCATCAAGTCCAACACCCCCAACGAGGAATACACGCGCATCGTGGGCAGCGTGATGCGTATGAGCCAGGTCTTCTACGAGGCACGCAAGATGAAGGTGGGCGAGTCCATCAACATGGACTGGGTGCCTGGCAAGGGGACCCTGATCAGCATCCGGGACGTGCCCGTGGGGGACCCTTTCCCCGAGCCCGAGTTCTACAGCGCGCTGCTGCGCATCTGGATCGGTGCCGATCCGGCCGACTGGCAGCTGAAGGAAGCGCTGCTGGGTGGGCAGGCCGCGCCGAAGTGATCACAGCAGCGAGCGCAGCAGCAGGCTGCTGCCCGTGAGCAGCAGCACGCCGTGCAGCAGCTGCAGGAAGCGCTGGCGGTTCAGGCGCTGGCTGACGTGGTGGCCGATCCACAGGCCCAGGCCTACGGCGGGCAGCAGGCACAGTACCAGCCAGAGCAGTTCGGGATCTAACAGGCGACCGGCCAGCAGGAATAGCGCGACGCGGATCACGGAGCTGAACATCAGCACGGTGGTCTGCGTGGCGCGGATCTGCTGCACATCGTCAAGGCGGCGCAGCAGGTAGATGGAATAGACCCAGCCGCCGGCCCCGAAGAGGGCGCTCAAGACGCCGCCCGTGCTGCCATACCACCAGGCCCAGCGTGCATCGAGCTCCTTACGCGGCGCTGCGGCGGGCTGCCGCAGGCCGCGCAGGGCATAGAGCACCACGAAGGCACCGAGCAGGGGCATGAGCAGCTTCACGGGCAGGGTGAAGAGCAGCCAGGCGCCGAGTGCGCTGCCTGCACAGAGCCAGGGCACGAGGCGCCAGAGCTCGCGCCGTGCCACGTGCTCGCTCAGGCGCCAGCCGTTGGACCAGGAGGCCGCCATATCGGTCAGCGCCAGCGTGGGCACGACGGTGGAAACGGGCAGGATGTGGGCCAGCAGCGGGGCGCTGACCAGGGTGGAGCCGAAGCCCACGAGGCCGAAGACCACGTAGGCGAAGGTGATCACGGGTTCGGCATAGAGCAGGGTGAGCAGATCGGGCATGGCGCGACTGTATACCGCGGCCAGTGGTATCTTCGGCGGCGATATGGCTGACACCAAACCCCTTCCCCCCCCATCCCCGCGGCCGCGCATCGGTCTGGCCCTGGGCAGCGGCTCGGCCCGCGGCTGGTCGCACATCGGTGCCATCCGAGCGCTGGAACGCGCGGGCATCGTGCCCGACATCGTCTGCGGCACCTCCATCGGCGCCCTCGTGGGGGCGGTCTACGCGGCGGGCGAGCTCGACCGCTTGGAGCCCTGGGTGCGCACCCTGAGCTGGAAGTCCGTGCTCGGGCTCATGGACTTCAAGATGGGCGGGGGCCTGATCGAAGGCGGCAAGCTGCTCGACTTCTTCCGCAACCGCTACGAGGACCGCGGCATCGAGGGCCTGGCCAAGCCCTATGCCTGCGTGGCCACCGAACTCTACAGTGGGCGCGAAGTCTGGCTGCGCGAGGGGCCGGTGCTGGACGCGGTACGTGCTTCCATCGCCCTGCCGGGCCTGTTCACCCCGGCGCAGCACGAGGGGCGCTTGTTGGTGGACGGCGGTCTGGTGAACCCGGTGCCGGTCTCACTGTGCCGCGCCATGGGGGCCGACATCGTGATCGCCGTGGACCTGAACTGGGACATCATGCTGCGTCACAACCGTGTCGCGGGTCGTGCGAGTGCCGCCGAGGAGGCCGATGCGACCGAGGGGTCCGGCGGTCTGCTGCAGGCCATCGTGGCGCGCCTGCGGCCAGCCCGCGGCAACGGCCGGGACAAGGGACAGGCCATGCCCTCCATGCTGGACGTGCTGACCACCAGCCTCAACATCATGCAGATGCGCATCACGCAGAGCCGCCTGGCGGGTGAACCGGCCGATGTGCTGATCCGACCGCGTCTCAACGACGTGGCGCCCATGGATTACCATCTGGCAGCCTCCACCATTGCGGAGGGGGAGCGGGCCGCGGAGTTCGCTTTGCCACAGATCAGGGACGTGTTGGCCTGAACACAAGCGGCCTGTGCAGCATGAGGGCACAAGAGCCGGGGCCGGATCCAGGGAAAGCCGGGCAGGGGTGAAGTTCGCGTATTTCAAGCATCTGAGTCTCAAGGCGCGTGTCCTGCTCACCATCCTGTCGATGGTGATTGCCGGGCTGTGGCTGCTGGCGATCCAGGTCGCCCATGTGATGCAGCGCGAGCTGGAGCGGATGCTGACGGAGCAGATGTCGGCCACGGTGGACTATGTGACCACCGATCTGGACAGCAAGATCCAGCTGCGTCAGGAGGTGATGGCCGAGCTTGCCGCGGGCATCACGCCAGCGATGCTGGCATCACCGACCCAGCTCTCCACCCATCTGCAGCAGAAAAGCACGCCCCGCAGCCTCTTTCCGACCGGCGTCTTCGTGGCCAACCCGCAGGGGGTGATCGTGGCCGAGCAGATCACGCTCAAGGGACGGCTGGGCGGTGTCGTGCGCAACAGTTCCTATTTCGTCGAGACCATGGCCACGGGCCGCCCGGTGATCAGCGAACCGCGGCTGGGCCAGGTTGCCAGCAGGCCCATCGTGATCATGACCGTGCCGCTGAAGAACGAGGCGGGACGGGCCTTTGGCGTGCTGTCGGCCGCCATGTACCCGTCCGACGGCAATCTGTTCGGCAAGCTGGAGAGCATCAAGCTGGGACAGGCGGGGTACTTCGTGGTGCTGTCCCCGCAGCACAAGCTCATCGTTTCTGCGACCGATCCAGCGCGGGTGATGCAGCCCACCCCGGCGAAGGGCCAGAACACCTTGCTGGACCGTCGCATCGAGGAGGGCTACGAGGGGCCGGGGGTGTCGATGACCTCCCAGGGGGTGGAGACCTTCACCGTCAGCCGCAGCATGAAGACCACGGGCTGGCTGGTGCTGGCCGGTGTGCCCACCGCGGAGGCTTTCGCTCCGATCGCTACGCTGCGCTGGCAGATCTATCTGGCGGCCTTCCTGTTGTCACTGGTCATGGCACTGGTGCTGTACCAGGTGCTGCGGCGGCAGTGGGCGCCGATCGAAGCGGCTGGCGCGCGCATCCGGCGCATGACCGTGGGGCAGGAGCCTTTCGCGCCGCTGCCGGTGGAGCGCAAGGACGAGCTCGGCACCCTGCTGGATGACTTCAACGAACTGATCGTCTGGCGCAAGACCGCCGAGCGGCAGATGGAATACCTGGCGCAGCACGATGCCCTCACGGGGCTGCCCAACCGCTTGCTGGTGCAGGACCGCTTCGAGCAGGCACGGGCCCAGGCAGACCGCGCAGGCACCAAGGTGGCGCTGCTGTTTCTGGACCTGGACAGTTTCAAGATGATCAACGACTCGCTGGGGCATCTGGTGGGTGATGCCCTGCTCAAGCAGATCGCGGTGCGGCTGGCCGGCTGCGTGCGTGACAGCGACACCATCAGCCGCCTGGGCGGGGACGAGTTTCTGCTCGTGCTGCCGGCCCTGCACAGCGGCGACGATACGGTGTCGGTCTTGGTCAAGCTGCTGGAGCGTCTGCGTGAACCCGTGCATGTGGACGGGCACGAGCTGTCAACGTCGGTCTCCATCGGCGTGGCCATCTATCCGGACGACGGCCCGGACTTTGACGCCCTGCTCAAGAAATCCGACATGGCCATGTACCGGGCCAAGGATGCCGGGCGCAACACCTACCGCTACTTCGATGAGCAGATGAACGTCGAGGCGGTCGAGCACCTGGCCCTGCGTAACGATCTGCGCCACGCGCTGGAGCGCGCCGAATTCGTGCTGCACTACCAGCCGCAGATCGACCTGGCCACGGGCCGGGTCGTGGGGGCCGAGGCGCTGCTGCGCTGGAATCACCCGGTGCACGGGTTGGTGCCGCCGGCGCGCTTCATTCCCGTGGCCGAGGAGAGCGGATTCATCATGCCGCTGAGCGAATGGGTGATGCACGAGGCCTGCCGGCAGGCCATGGATTGGCGGCGCAAGGGCCTGCCCGGTTTTCTCATGGCCGTGAATCTGTCGGCCGTGCAGTTCCGGCGCGGGGATGTGGAGCAATCGGTGCTGCGGGCCCTGCAGGCCTCGGGGCTCCGGCCGGAGCAGCTGGAGCTGGAGCTGACCGAGTCGACCCTGGTTCACGAGTCGGAGAGCGTGCTGGCCACGGTGCAGCGGCTCAAGCAGCAGGGGGTCAAGTTTTCCATCGACGACTTCGGCACGGGCTACTCGAGTCTGTCCTATCTCAAGCGCTTTGCCATCGACAAGCTCAAGATCGACCAGTCCTTCATTCGCGACCTGGCCGTGAACGCAGACGATGCCGCCATCGTGCGGGCCATCATCCAGATGGCGCGCAGCCTCGGGCTGCGGACCATCGCCGAGGGCGTCGAGACGGCCGAGATGCTGGCGCCGCTGCGGCTGTTCGGCTGCGACGAGGTCCAGGGCTTCCATTTCGCACGGCCCATGGCGGCGCAGGATTTCGAGGCCTATCTGCGCGGTGCCCAGGCCGTGCCGGCTTGAGCCCACGGGCGATTCAATGCGCCAAAAAAAGCCGCCCGCAGGCGGCTTGGCAGGGATGTGCGATGCGCGTCAGACTACCTTGGCGATCGCCTGGCAGACGTAGTCGATGTTCTTGCTGTTGAGCGCGGCCA
>CAMLNH010000159.1 GCA_946481355.1 uncultured Curvibacter sp. | reverse complement strand
GTCGCAGGGCTTGAGCTCGCTGTGCACCATGGCCAGCTGGATGGCCGCGATGGTGCGGCCCGGGATGTCACGCAGCCAGGCCGGCGCCACCACGAGCTCGTCGGTCAGATCCGGGTCGCTCGCCCCCAATGCGGCCTGTGCGGGCAGGGGCTGGACGATGGAGTAGCGCGTGAACTCAGTGTGGCGCTCCCACTTGACGGTATAGCCCTCGAAACGCAGCCGCAGGAAGTTGCCCTGCAGTTGCTCGGGCAGCAGGCCCTGCTGGCCGGGCAGGCGGCGCAAATGCTCGCACTCCTGCTCGCGGCTGACGCCCTCGTTGAGCACGGCGACGTAGATCACCAGCGCCGGCAGGCGGATGCGCGCGGGCGGGCGGGCATGGACCTCGTTGTGCAGCAGGTCGCGCTGGGCGTCGTCATCCGGCAACAGGCGGGCGGTGGCTTGGTTCATGCCCAGGATTGTGCCGTCTGCGCGTGGCGTTTCCCGTACAGAATCGCAGCATGCCCGACCCCCGGTGGACAAATTGAGACGCGCCCCATGCCTGGCCCTGGCCCTGGCGCTGCTGCTGGCAGCGCTGCCCGCGCTGGCCCCGGCCCAGCCTGCGAGCACAGCGACCGCGACTGCGCGCCCGAAGATTGGCCTGGTGCTCTCGGGCGGGGGCGCACGCGGCGGCGCCCACCTGGGCGTGCTCAAGGTGCTGCAGGAACTGCGCGTGTCGGTGGACGTCATCGTGGGCACGAGCGCCGGCTCCATCATCGGCGCTGCCTACGCCAGCGGCATGCCGCTGGACGAGCTCGAGGCCGATCTACGACCGCTGAGCACGGCCCTGCTGTTTCGCGATGTCCGGCGCGACGATCTGTCCATGCGCGGCAAGGCCGAGGAGCAGTACAACTACATCGGCCCCGAAGTCGGCCTCACGCCTGAAGGCGTCTCCCTGCCCAAGGGCGCGGTCTCCGGCGTGTCGCTGGAGGCCGTGCTGCGACAGCTGACAGCCCGCCAGAAGAACCCGGAATTCGACCGCTTGCCCATTCCCTTTCGCGCCGTGGCCACGGACCTGAGCACGGCCGAGATGGTGGTGCTGGACCGCGGCAGCCTGACGGCGGCAGTGCGGGCCAGCATGGCGCTGCCGGCGGCGGTCAATCCGGTCGAGATCGACGGGCGGTTGCTCGTCGACGGTGGTGTCAGTCGCAACCTGCCGGTGGACGTGGCGCGGGCGCTGGGCGCGCAGGTGATCATCGCGGTCAACATCGGCACGCCGCTGCAGACGCGCGAGCAGATCCGCTCACTGCTGGGTGTGACGGACCAGATGATGCGCATCGTGACGGCACAGAACGTACGTCAGTCGCTCAGCGAACTCGGACCGGACGACGTGCTGATCAGCCCCGAACTTGGCAACCTGGGCACGGCCGACTTTGACCGCCTGCTTGAGGCGGCAGGTGCCGGGGAGCATGCGGCGCGCGCAGTGGCCGATCGCCTGCAGCGCTATCGCGTCGACG
The DNA here is from genome assembly GCA_946481355.1 of uncultured Curvibacter sp. The sequence goes on along the minus strand of CAMLNH010000159.1, from coordinate 5,203 downwards.
AGGCGCGCTACGCGCAATGGGAATGGCAGCGCCTGTCGCCCCAGCCCGGCTACGCGCGCGTGGATGCCGTCGACATCCGCGGCACACGGGTTGTCAACCCCGAGGCCGTGCGTGCCATGCTGCGCCTGCAGCCCGGCCAGACCTTTGACGCCGAGCAGCTGGACGCCGACCTGCGCCGCCTCTACGCCACCGGCGACTTCGAGAGCGTGAGCTACGCGCTCGCTGACCAGGCCGATGGCGGCAAGGCCCTGACGGTACAGGCCACGGAGAAGTCCTGGGGGCCCAGCTATCTGCGCGTGGGCCTGGGTCTGTCGAGCGATTTTTCAGGCAACGCCTACTTCAACCTGCTGCTGGCACACCGCCGCACCTGGCTCAACCCACTGGGCGCTGAATGGCGCAACGAGCTGCAGACCGGCCACGTCGACCGGCTGGCCACCGAATGGTTTCAGCCCTTGAACGTGCAACGCAGCTTCTTCGTCAGCGCCCAGGGCGAAGCCCGACGCGAGCCCTTCGATATTTTTACCACGGCCAACGCCAGGCACGGTTCCGTCGCGACGAGAACACGGCGCGCCTGCACCTGGGTCTGACCTTCAGCGACTGGGCCGAGCTGCGCGCCGGCCCGGTGCGCGGCCGCGTGCGCCTGGGCACGGACACGAGCTCCATCCCCGGTGATCTGCTGCTGCCCACGGTGGACATCGGCGGCCTCGAGGCCCGGCTGCGGCTGGACACCCTGGACAGCCTGAGCTTTCCGCGCCGCGGCCAGGCCCTGGATCTGCGCTACTTCGAATCGCAACCGAATCTGGGCGCCGACCTGCGCTACGAAAAACTGGACCTGGCTTGGCGCGGCGCCCTCACCCGGCACGACCATACGCTGCGCGCTGCCTTCTTCGCCACACGCGCGCTGCACGGCGACCTGCCCGAGCATGAGCTCGTGCCGCTGGGCGGCTTCCTGCGTCTCTCGGGCTATCAGACCGGCGAGCTGCTGGGCACACGTGCCCATATGGGGCGCCTGGTCTACGCCTACCGCCTCACGGGCCCCGGCCTGTTGCAGGGCATGGAACTGGGCCTGTCGGCCGAGGCCGGCCAGATACGCGACGTGCTGCAGGACCCGGACAACCGCGGCACGCTGCGCAGCCATGCCGCCTATCTGGCGGTCGACACCCCGGTCGGTCCGCTCTACCTGGGCCTGGGTGTCTCGGCCTCGGGCTCGTCGGCGGCTTATCTGTTCCTCGGTCTGCCCTGATGCGGTTTTGGGTAGCATCCGGACAGCCCTTTCCTATCGTTCTTCCCCATGCTCCAGTACCTGACCGTCCCCGTCACCGCTTTCGAACAGAACTGCTCCATCGTCTGGTGCGATGAAACCATGGAGGCCGCCGTGATCGATCCGGGCGGCGACCTGCCGCGCATCACGGCCGAAGCGGCGCGCCTGGGCGTCACGCTCAAGGCCATCTGGCTGACCCACGCCCACATCGACCACGCCGGCGGCACAGCCGAGCTGGCGCGTCTGCTCAACCTGCCCATCATCGGCCCGCACCCGGGCGACCAGTTCTGGATCGACCAGCTGGCCGAGCAGAGCCGCATGTTCCGCTTTCCCCAGTCCGAGCGCTTCACGCCCACGCGCTGGCTGGCCGACGGCGACACGGTCAGCATCGGCAAATGCACCCTCAACGTGCGTCACTGCCCGGGCCACACCCCCGGCCATGTGGTTTTCCACTCCCCGCAGGCGCAACGGGCCTTCGTCGGTGACGTGCTGTTTGCCGGCTCCATCGGCCGCACCGATTTCCCTCAGGGCAACCACGGCGACCTGATCCGCAGCATCACCGAGCGTCTGTGGCCGATGGGCAACGACACGGTTTTCATCCCCGGTCACGGCCCCGAAAGCAGCTTCGGCCGCGAGCGTCAGTCCAATCCTTTCGTGGGCGGGACGTAAGCGCCCGCTACTGTCTTTCCGGACATGTTGCAGCGCCGCACAGAGACCATGGGCGGCACTGGAGTAAACCCCCGGAACTGCCGATGTTTCCGAATAATCAATCCCAGTGTTGAATTCGAGGAACTGTCATGTTTTCCCTGCGCGCCCGTCGGCTGGCGCTGGCCATCCTGTCGATGGCGGCCACCCTGTCGACGGCTCAAACCCTGAGCACCAGCCCCGGCCCGCACGGCCTGGGCTCCGGTCTGTCATGGAGTCTGCGCAGCGACTACACCCCCGGCCTCAAGTGGCACGCGCCTGAGCCGCGCGCCGAACTCGGCACGCTGGCCGACCCGCACCGTACCAGCCTGTACGCTGACTGGTTTCCGTTCACAGGCCACGGCTTCCGGGTTGTGGGCGGGCTGACCCTCAACGACACCTGGAGCAACCCGCTGGGTGGATCCCACGCCACCAGCGCCGCCTACCAGCTGCGCCCCCGGACCACGACCTATCTGGGCATAGGCTATGGCTCGCACGGGGTGTCGGGCAAGGGGCTGGGCTTTTACGCCGACATGGGGGTCTCGCTGGGTGCGGCCTCCGACAACGACAGCGGCCTGAACGGCATGTCGGCCACAGGCCTCGAAGGCTGGCGTACCCAGCAGAACGGCTGGCTGGGCTTTCGCTACCTGCCCAGCGTCTCGCTGGGCCTGATCTACCGCTACTGAACGCCTGTTACGGTTTCCGGGCCGGCGCCTTGCGGGCCCGCTCGTAGAGCGGCATCACCTTGGGCAGGTTCTGCTCGATCTCGGCAATGCGCGTCTTGCCCGCCGGGTGGGTGGACAACCACTGCGGCGGCGCACCCTTGCTGGCCGCGCTCATCTTCTGCCACAGCGTCACGCCGGCGCGCGGGTCGTAGCCGGCCCGGGCGGCCAGCTCCATGCCCACGAGGTCGGCCTCGGTCTCGTCGCTGCGGCTGAAGCTCAGGCGGGCCAGGCCGGCGCCACCGCGTGCTGCCGTATCGGTCAGCTGGGGGTCGATGCCCAGCCAGGCCGAGAGCACGGCACCGAGCACGCGCGCACCGCCTTCGGTCGCCAGGCCCTTGGCCAGGCGCTCACGCGCATGCTCACGCAGGGCATGGGCGATCTCGTGCCCCATGATCATGGCCACCTCGTCGTCGCTGAGCTTGAGCTGGTCCAGGATGCCCGTGAAGAAGGCGATCTTGCCGCCCGGCATGCAGAAGGCATTGATCTGGGGTGACCGGATCAGGATGACCGACCACTTCCAGTCCTGGGCCCGCGGATTCCAGGCCAGAGCATGGGGGATGATCTTGCGGGCGATCGCCTGCAGACGCCGCACCTCGGGATGGTCCCGGGGCAGCAGGGCCTGCTTGCCCGCGGCCTCTTTCTGGATCTGAAGGTACTGCAGCTCGGCCTGCTTCTCGATGTCCTCTGCGGACACCAGCTTGGTGAACACCGAGTTCTTGCCCACGGCCACCCCTTCGCGTTGCGGCTCGGGGTGGTCGTTGCAGGCCGCCAGCAGCGTCGCAAGGAGCAGCAGGGCACTGAGACGCGCCAGACCGGTGTGTTTTGTGGGTTCCATGAGGCTGAAGATCAAAAGCTGCGCTTATTATTCCCGCCATGTCCTCAAGTGCGCCCGAAAGCCCCGCCATCAAGCCTTCCTGGGGCGCCACACTGCGGGTCTACCTCGAACCTGCCACCCTGCGCATGCTGGCCCTGGGCTTTGCCGCCGGCCTGCCCCTGCTGCTGGTACTGGGCACGTTGAGCTTTCGCCTGCGCGAGGCCGGCGTGGACCGCGGCACCATCGGCGAACTGAGCTGGGTCGGCCTGGCCTACGCCTTCAAGTGGGCCTGGGCCCCGCTGGTCGACCGTCTGCCGCTGCCGCTGCTGCACCGCGCCCTGGGACGGCGCCGCAGCTGGCTGCTGCTCTCGCAGTTCGCCATCATGGCTGGCCTGGCCGGCATGGCGCTGGCCAATCCGCAGCAGGGTCTGTCTGCCGTGGTCTGGTGCGCGCTGCTCGTGGCCTTCGCCTCGGCCACGCAGGACATCGCACTCGACGCCTACCGCATCGAATCGGCCGGCAGCGAGCGCCAGGCAGCGCTGGCCGCGGCCTACCAGACGGGCTACCGCGTGGCCATGATCTGGGCCGGTGCCGGTGTGCTCTGGCTGGCCGCGCGCGCCGAGCTGCAGGCCTCGGGCTACCAGAACGCGGCCTGGACCACGGCCTACCTCGTCATGGCGGTCAGCATGCTGCCCGGCGTGCTCACCGTGCTGCTCTCGCCCGAGCCCGCGCGGCGCGAGCTGCCGCCGGCGCGCGACGCCGCCGAGTGGCTGCAGGGCGCGCTGATCGAACCCTTTGCCGATTTCCTGCGCCGCTACCAGTGGCAGGCCGCGCTCATCCTGGGCTTGATCGCGGTCTACCGCATCAGCGACGTGGTCATGGGCATCATGGCCAACCCGTTCTATGTGGACATGGGCTTCACCAAGGACGAGGTGGCCGCCGTGACCAAGATCTACGGCGTGATCATGACGCTGGCCGGCGCCTTCGTGGGCGGCGTGCTGTCGATGCGCTTTGGGGTGATGCGCATCCTGATGCTGGGCGCGATCCTGAGCGCAGCGAGCAATCTGCTGTTTGCGTGGCTGGCAGGCCACGGACACGACGTGACGGCGCTGATCGCCGTGGTGTCGGCCGACAACCTGGCCAGTGGCATTGCCTCGGCCGCCTTCATCGCCTACCTGTCGAGCCTCACCAATGTGAGTTATTCGGCCACGCAGTACGCGCTGTTCAGCTCCATGATGCTGCTGCTGCCGAAGTTCGTGGCCGGCTTCTCGGGCGACTACGTGAACGCGTTCGGCTACGCGCACTTCTTCACATCGACGGCGCTGCTGGGGCTGCCGGTGCTGGTGCTGGTGTGGCTGGCCTCCCGCGTCAAAACGCCCCCGGAGCCCAGTAGATAAGCGCGACAAGCTATCAAAAATATAGCTGCATCGCACCGCCACCCCGCAGCGGTTTACCGCAACTTTACGGAGGCTTCAACACGGGGAGACGCCTGCGGGCGAGCATGGAGGCACCTTTCCAAGCCTGCCACTACACTGCGCCGATGAGCTCCCAACTGCTGATGATCGAAGACGACGCCCGCCTCGCAGAGATGGTGGGTGAGTACCTGGGCCAGTCGGGCTTGCAGGTCACGCACTGCGCTGACGGAAAAAGCGGCCTGGCCCGGCTGCAAGGACCCGACGCGGGGCCCCTGCCCGACCTGGTGATCCTGGACCTCATGCT
>CAMLNH010000158.1 GCA_946481355.1 uncultured Curvibacter sp. | reverse complement strand
CGTGGCTGATGTAGCACTGGCCGCTGTAGGCCACGCAGAGCGCGCCGTGGATGAAAAATTCCAGCGTGCAATGCGTCTCGGCGCGGATGGCCTGGATCTGCTGCAAGGTAAGTTCACGTGCGAGCACGATCTGGGACAGGCCCGCGTCCTGCAGGAAACGCGCCTTCTCGGGCGTGCGGATGTCGGTCTGGGTGCTGGCATGCAGCTGGATGGGCGGCAGGTCGATCTCCAGCAGGCCCATGTCCTGGATGATCATGGCGTCCACGCCGGCGTCGTAGAGCTGCCAAGCCAGCTTGCGGGCAGGCTCGAGCTCGTCGTCGCGCAGGATGGTGTTGAGCGTGACGAAGATGCGGCTGTTGTAGCGGTGGGCGTGCTGCACCAGGCGCGCAATGTCCTGGACCGAGTTGTCGGCCGTGGCGCGCGCGCCGAAGGAGGGGCCGCCGATGTAGATGGCATCGGCGCCGTGGTTGATGGCCTCGATGCCGATGTCGGCCGTGCGGGCCGGGGACAGGAGTTCGAGCTGGTGATCGGGAATCGACATGCCGCGATTATCCCAGCCCGGCCGCAAAAGGGCCGGGATTCAGACCGCGGCCGGTGCCACGGCCGCCCCTTCGATGCGGTGACGCTGCAGGGCCTGGGCCACAAAACCGCTGGCCTTCATTTCTTCGACAAAAGCCTTCAGATACCCGACCCCGGCCTCACCACGCACCCGTGGCGTGCCCATGGCCTGTTCGATCGCCATGAAGCGCCCGTCCAGCACGCGCAGGCCCGGGTGCTGGCGTGCCGCGGCCTCCAGCGGCTGTCGGATACCGGCCGCCACCTCGAGGTTTTCCTGCAGGAAATGGTCGACGACGACGTTCGAACCCGGCGCGTTGACCAGCGTGGCCTGCTTGAGGGTACGGCGCAGAAAGAGGTCGTAGGCGCTGCCCGGTGCGACCGACACGCGCACTCCCGAGCGATCGACATCTTCGTTCGCGCGGATGGGCGAGTTCTGCCGCACGAGGTAGGCACCTTCGATGAGCACATAGGGCGCGGTATAGGCCACGTCCTGACCGCGCAGGGGATCGATGGCCACGAAGGCCACGTCCACCTGGTCGGCCTTCAGGGCCTCGACCACCTTGCCGGCGGCTTCGAAGGTGAGCAGCTCCAGGCTCACGTCGAGGCGGCGGGCCAGCTCGCGGGCGAGATCGACCGAGACACCGCGGGCCTGCTGGGTAGCGGGGTCACGGTTGGCCAGGATGGGGTTGCCGAAATTGATGGCGGCACGCAAGGTGCCGCCGGGAACGAGCGCTAGCAAAGGGTCGGCCATCAGAAATCCACTTTTTCTCCGGGTTGGACCTTGAGCATCTTGTTGGATTCGCTGCCCAGGGACGCGGCAAACTCCTCGGGCGTGCCGCGCAACACCGGGATGGTGCCGTAATGGATGGGCAGGGCGTAGCGGGGCTTGAGGTAATTCTTCACCGCGTAGGCTGCGTCGGCCGGGCTCATGACGAAGTGGCCGCCGATGGGGATGAGCACCAGGTCCGGCTTGTAGTACTCGCCGATGAATTTCATGTCGCCAAAGAGGCCTGTGTCGCCCATGTGGTAGACCTTGAAGCCGTTTTCCATCTCGACAATGAAGCCCACGGGCTCGCCGCCGACGTGCACTTCATCCTTGGTGGTGGCGGGATTTTTCCAGGCGTATTCGGAGGAGTGCTCGGCCCGGGTGGCCGTGATCTTCACGCCGCCGGGCCCGAAGGGCATGATGGTGCCGCCCTTGCCGAAGCGCGGGGACAGGTCCATGGGCAGCACGCCCAGCGTGGTCAGCGTCTGGTTCAGGCCCGCGGGGCCGTACAGGGGCACCTTGTGCATCTTGGCGAGATCGGGTGCGTCGGCGATGTGGTCGAAGTGGCCATGCGTGACCAGCACCAGGTCCACCTTGCCCAGGGCTTCGAGATTCTTGAAGCCTGCCGGCGTCTTGGGGTTGGTGCGCAGCCAGGGGTCGATGACGATGACCTTGCCGCCGGGTGTGGTGATGCGTACCGCGGCCTGGCCCAGCCAGAGCACTTCGGTCTTGCCGCTTTGCGCGGCTGCGCCCAAGGACGTGCCCAGCAACAGCAGGGCTGCGAGGGAGGAGGGGATCAGCCTGGACAAGAATGTGCGCATGGGATGCTCCTGTATGTGGGGAACCGGGTTGCGCCGATTGGACACAGCGTGGCCGGCAACGTCAAGCGAGCTAGCCCTCGGTCTGCCTTCCCCGGCAAAAAAAACGCGGCCCGGAGCCGCGTTTTTCCATGTGCCGACCGGGGTTTATTCGATCTTGGCCTTGGCGCGCAGATCGTCCTGGAACTTCATGAGCTTCTGCTGACCGAGCTGCTGGGCGATCTGGGGCTTGATCTCTTCCAGCTTGGGCAACTGGGCTTCACGCACGTCGTCCAGACGGATCACGTGCCAGCCGAACTGGGTCTGCACCGGGGTCTCGGTGGTCTTGCCCTTGGCCAGGGCGACCATGGCATCGGAGAACTCCTTGACGTAGTTGCCGGGCGCGGCCCAGTCCAGGTCACCGCCGTTGGCACCCGAGCCCGGGTCTTTGGACTGCTTCTTGGCGATGGCGTCGAACTTGGCGCCTTTCTTGAGCTGGGCGATGATGGCCTTGGCCTCGGCTTCCTTTTCCACCAGGATGTGGCGGGCACGGTATTCCTTGCCTGCATTGGCTGCCACGAACTTGTCATATTCGGCCTGGACTTCGGCATCGGTCACGGGGTTGTTCTTCTGGAAGCTGGCCACCAGATCGCGGATCAGCAGCGAGTCGCGCGTGAATTCCATCTGGGCCTTGAACTCGGCGCTCGCGTCCAGACCCTGCTTCTGGGCTTCCTGCACCAGCAGTTCACGGTCGACCACGGCCTTCTTGAGCTCTTCCATCATCTCGGGCGTGATCTGGCGGCCCGAGCGGGCGAACTGCTGGGCGAGTGCGTCGACGCGTGTCAGCGGAATGGGCTTGCCGTTGACGACGGCCAGGTTCTGGGCCTGGGCCGGCAGGGCCAGGGCACTCAGCAGGGTGACGGCCGCCAGGGCCGGAAGAATCAGCTTTTTCATCATGGATCCTAGGGGAACGGAGAGGGAATCAGTGAGAAGAGGCTCTAGAGCGTTTCGATGGCGATGGCATGCACGCCCTGGGCGATGAAATCTTGCAGCGCATCATACACAAGGCGATGTCGCGCCACACGTGACAGATCTGTAAACAAAGGTGTCGCAATGCGCACGCGGAAATGCGTGCCGTAGGGCGTGCCATTGGAGCCGACGTGCCCGGCGTGCGCGGCGCTTTCGTCGATCACTTCGAGCTGCGTGGGCTGCAGCCTTTCCTGCAAGCGCTCGGCCATGCGACTGGCCAGTCCGGACAGATCCTGGATCATGGGCTCAGGCCTGATCGGTTTTCAGGTGGCGGGCAATATAGAAGCCCTGACCGATGATGAAGACCAGGGGGAAGGCATAGCCCCAGAGCTTGAAGTTGACCCAGGTCTCGGTGCTGTAGAAGGCCGCCACGTAGCCATTGAGCGCGGCCATGAAGGCGCAATAGACGATCCAGGCCAGGTTCAGGCGCATCCAGACCCCATCCGGCAGCTCCAGCTGGCTACCCAGCAGGATCTTGAGGAAGTTCTTGCGCCAGATCCAGAGCGCGAGCGCCAGGGCCAGGGCCATGGCCGCGTAGAGCACGGTGGGCTTCCACTTGATGAAGCGTTCGTCCTGCAAGGCCAGGGTCAGGGCGCCGAAGACCAGGATCAGCAGCAGGGTGATCTTGTGCATGGTCTGCAGCTTGCGGTCGATGGCGTAGATCAGGGCCATCTGCAACACGGTGGCGGCCATCAGCACGGCCGTGGCGACGTAGATGTCGTAGAACTTGTAGGCGCCGAAAAACAGCAGGATGGGGAAGAAGTCGATCAGGAGTTTCATGTCAGCAGGCGATGTGGCCCCGCATTATCACGGGGCGCGCCTCACGCCTCGTGTTCAATGGCGGCGGAATTGATGCAGTAGCGCAGACCCGTGGGGGCCGGGCCGTCCTCAAAGACATGCCCCAGGTGGGCACCGCACTGGGAGCACACCGTTTCCACGCGGACCATGCCGTGGCTGGTGTCCCGTCGCTCCTCGATGGCATGCGGCTGCGCCGGTTCGGAAAAGCTGGGCCAGCCGCAACCGGCGTCGAACTTGGTGCTGGCTTCAAACAGGCGGGCACCGCAGCAGATGCAGCGGTAGTGGCCGGGCTTCCAGAAGTCGGCGTACTTGCCCGTGTAGGGCCGCTCGGTGGCGGCGTGGCGCGTGACCTGGTAGGCGCCGGGCTCGGCCTGCTTGGCGGCCAGCAGGGCCTTCCATTCTTCGGCGGTTTTCTGGATGGCATAGTTCATGGTGACTCGACTCTTATGAAGAACAGCTGATTTCGATGGCGGAGGCCCAGTCGGGCGGGAAGCCGGCCTCGGCCTCATGGCCGGGATGCTCGTCACAGGGAGTCTCGAGCAGGGCCAGAAGTTTCGCCACGCCGGAAAAATCCTTGTCACGGGCCTGGCGGATGGCCAACTCGCCCAGGTGGTTGCGCAGCACGAATTTGGGGTTGACCTGGCGCATGGCGGCTGCGGCCGCTCGCGCGTCTTCGAGCGCCAGGCGCGCCTCGTAGCGGCGCAGCCAGGTGTCGAACGCGCCGCGGTCGACAAACAGATCGCGTACCGCTTCCGCGCCACCGTCGGCGGCGTAGTGACTGAGCCGGCGCCAGAAGATGGTGTAGTCCGTCTTCTCAGCGGCCAGCAGGCGCAAGGTGTCTTCCACCAGCTCGCGGTCGCCGGCTTCCTGGCGCTGTAGCCCCAGCTTGGTGCGCAGGCGGGCCTCCAGTTCGGCGGGGTAGCGCGTGCGGTAGCTTTCCAGCGCGGCCAGCGCCACTTCCTGCTCGCCAATCAGGGGCAGCAGGGCCTGGCCCAGGCAGAAGAGATTCCAGTAGGCGACGTTGGGTTGGCGCGCAAAGGCATAGCGGCCCTGGGTATCCGAGTGATTGCAGATGTGGGCCGGGTCGTAGCCATCGAGAAACTGGAAGGGGCCGTAGTCCAGCGTCAGCCCCAGGATGCTCATGTTGTCGGTATTCATCACGCCATGGCAGAAGCCCACGGCCTGCCACTGCGCCAGCAGGGCGGCGGTTTTTCCGCTCACAGCTTCGAGCAGGGCGGCGTAAGGATTGCCGGCGAACTTGTCCGTGGCGCGGCACTCGGGGTAATAGTGGTCGATGACGAAGTCGGCCAGGCGGCGCAGCTCCTCGGGCCTGTCATTGGCCGCGAAATGCTCGAAGTGGCCGAAGCGGATGAAGCTGGGCGCCACGCGGGTGACCACCGCGGCGGTCTCGATCTCTTCGCGGCGTACCGGCGCGTCCGAACCCGTGACGCAGAGCGCGCGTGTGGTGGGGATGCCCAGGCCCTGCATGGCCTCGCTGCAGAGGAATTCGCGGATCGAGGAGCGCAGCACGGCCCGACCATCGCCCATGCGCGAGTAGGGCGTGCGGCCCGCCCCCTTGAGCTGGATCTCCAGGCCGCCCGCGGTTTCACCGAGCAGCAGGGCGCGGCCGTCGCCCAGCTGGCCGGCCCAGACACCGAACTGGTGGCCGCTGTAGACGGTGGCCACCGGCTGGCTGCCGGCCAGCGGCCGGTTGCCGCTGAGCGCCTGCAGCAGCTCGTCCGATTTGAGCCAGCCGGACGGCAGACCCAGCAGCTCGCCCACCGCGCGGCTCTGGCCCACCCAATAAGGTGCGGGCAGGGGCTGTGGGGGCAGGGCGGTGTGGAAAGCCGGGCCGAGTGCGGCGTAGCGGTTGACCCAGGTCAAACCGCTGGCGATGACGGCGGGCGGATCCTGGACGGCGTCGATGGCGAGGGACATGATGGCATTGTCACGCACAGGACGTAGGCCGGTCCCGATCAGGGGCTTACCCTCAGTGGAAGCGTCCCGGGCTTGCGCCATACTGCGCACGAATACCACGAGCCATAAGAAGAGGAGACCTGTCCATGCTCGGATTGATGCAAAGCCAGCCGCTGCTGATTTCTTCCCTGATCGACTTTGCCGAGCGCCACCATGGCGATGCCGAAATCGTCTCGCGCCGGGTCGAGGGCGATATCCACCGTTACGCCTGGCGCGACGTCGCCGCGCGCTCCCGCCGTGTGGCCAACGCCCTGGACGCGCTCAAGCTGGCTTTCAGCGACCGCGTGGCCACGCTGGCCTGGAACGGCTATCGCCATCTGGAACTGTATTTCGGCGTCAGCGGCTCGGGCCGGGTGTTGCACACCCTGAATCCGCGCCTGCACCCGGACCAGATCGTCTGGATCGCCAACCATGCCGAAGACCAGGTGCTGTGTTTCGACCTCAGCTTTCTGCCCATCATCCAGGCCGTGCACGCCAGATGCACCACAGTGAAGCACTGGATCGCACTCTGCGATGCGGACAAGCTGCCCAAGGACAGCGGCATTCCGGGCCTGCAGAGCTACGAGGCCTGGATAGCCGCTCAATCTGAAAAGTACCGCTGGCCCGAGTTCGACGAGAACTCGGCCTCGAGCATGTGCTACACCAGCGGCACCACGGGCAACCCCAAGGCTGCGCTCTACAGCCACCGCTCCACCATCCTGCACGCCTATGCCGCAGCGCTGCCCGATGTGATGTGCCTGAGCGCGCGCGATTCCGTGCTGCCGGTCGTCCCCATGTTCCACGTCAACGCCTGGGGC
>CAMLNH010000157.1 GCA_946481355.1 uncultured Curvibacter sp. | reverse complement strand
TTCTCCACCGACTTGAAGGTCTGCGTGCCGGCCGATTCGCCGAGCGTCTGCTTGAGGCCGTAGCCCGTGGGCGAATGGCACACGCGGGCACACGTGTCCACGTTGTTGTTGCCGAAGGCCGCGCGCACCAGCTTCTGCACCAGATAACCTTCTTCGTTGGTGCAACGCGAGGACACCAGGGCGCCGACGGAATCGCGGCCGTACATGGCCTGGATGCGTTTGAACTCGCTGGCCGTGTATTGAATCGCCTCTTCCCAGCTGACTTCCTTCCACGGGTCTTTGATGCTCTTGCGGATCATGGGCTTGGTGATGCGGTCCTTGTGCGTGGCGTAACCCCAGGCAAAGCGACCCTTCACACACGCGTGGCCTTCATTGGCCTTGCCGTCTTTCCACGGCACCATGCGCACCACCTCGTTGCCTTTCATCTCGGCCTTGAAGCCGCAACCCACACCGCAATAGGCACAGGTGGTGATCTCGCTGTGCTCGCCCTGGCCCAGCCAGATGACGGACTTTTCCTGCAGCGTGGCCGTGGGGCAGGCTTCGACGCAGGCGCCGCAGCTCACGCACTCGCTCTCCATGAAGGGCTGATCCTGGCCCGGCGACACCCGGCTCTCGAAGCCGCGGCCCGAGATGGTGAGCGCAAACGTGCCCTGGGTTTCCTCACACGCGCGCACACAACGGTTGCAGACGATGCACTTGCTGGCGTCGTAGTTGAAATAGGGGTTGGAGGTATCGATCTTCGGTTTGCTCTCGCCACGGAAGTGGTTGGCGCCCGTCATCGCGTCGCCCATGCCGTAGCGCACATCGCGCAGGCCGGTCACGCCGGCCATGTCCTGCAGCTCGCAATTGCCGTTGGCGCTGCAGGTCAGGCAGTCCAGCGGGTGGTCGGAGATGTAGAGCTCCATCACGTTCTTGCGCAGTTCCTGCAGCTTGCTGGTCTGCGTCTTCACCTTCATGCCGGCTTCGGCCGGCGTGGTGCAGCTCGCAGGGTAGCCGCGGCGGCCTTCCACTTCCACCAGGCAGAGGCGGCAGGAGCCGAAGGGCTCCAGGCTGTCGGTGGCGCAGAGCTTGGGCACCTTGACGCCGGCGTCCACGGCCGCACGCATGATGGACGTGCCCTCGGGCACGGTGACCTGCTGGCCGTCGATCTCCAGCGTCACTTCCTTGACGGACTCGCGCCTGGGCGTGCCGTAATCGATGTCGAGTTTGAGGTGGTCGAGCATGTTCTTCTCCTGATCGCCGCTTAGGCGGCCTTGCGGTCGGGGTTGGACAGACCGAAGTCCTCGGGGTAATGGTTGAGCGCGGACAAGACGGGGAACGGTGTCATGCCGCCCATGGCACAGAGCGAGCCGTTGACCATGGTGTCGCAGAGGTCGCGCAGCAGCTTGACCTGCTGCGGACGGGCCTGTGCGTCGCCTTTGACGATGCGGTCGATCACCTCCACCCCGCGCGTGGAGCCGATACGGCAGGGCGTGCACTTGCCGCAACTCTCCTCCACGCAGAACGCCATGGCGTAACGCGCCAGCTTGGACAGATCGGCCGTGTCGTCGTGGATCACGATGCCGCCATGGCCCACTGTGGCACCTACGGCCGTCCAGCCCTCGTAGTCCATGGGCAGGTCCCAGTGCTGTTCGGGCACATAGGCGCCCAGCGGGCCGCCCACCTGCACGGCCTTGATGGGCCGGCCGCTGGCCGTGCCGCCGCCGTAGTCGTACATCAATTCGCGCAGCGTCACGCCAAAGGCCTTTTCCACCAGGCCGCCGTGCTTGACGTTGCCCGCGATCTGGATGGGCAGCGTGCCCTTGGAGCGGCCCATGCCGTAGTTGGCATAGAAAGCCGCTCCACGCGCCAGGATGATGGGCACCGAGGCAAAGGTGATGACGTTGTTGATGACGGTCGGCTTGCCAAACAGGCCACTGAGCGCGGGAATCGGCGGCTTGGCGCGCACCACGCCACGCTTGCCTTCGATGCTCTCCAGCATGGCGGTTTCCTCGCCACAGACGTAAGAGCCCGCGCCCTTGCGCACTTCGAGGTGGAAAGCCTTGCCCGAGCCCAGCACGCTGTCGCCCAGGAAACCGGCTGTCGTGGCACGGGTGATCGCCTCGTTCAGCGCGGCAATCGCGTGCGGGTACTCGCTGCGCACATAGATGTAGCCGCGCGTGGCGCCCGTGGCCATGGCGGCGATCGTCATGCCCTCGATGAGCATGTAGGGGTCACCCTCCATGGTCATGCGGTCGCTGAAGGTGCCCGAATCGCCCTCGTCGGCATTGCAGACCACGTACTTCTGATCCGCCTGGGCCGCGGCCACCGTCTTCCACTTGATGCCGGCCGGAAACGCCGCACCGCCACGGCCGCGCAGGCCCGAGTCCAGCACCTGCTGCACCACCTCGGTCGGCGCGATGGACAGGGCCTTGCGCAGGCCGGCGTAGCCTTCATGCGCCTGGTAGTCGTCCAGCGACATCGGGTCGGTGATACCCATGCGCGCAAAGGTCAGGCGCTCCTGCTTCTTCAGATAGGGAATCTCGTCCGTCAGACCCAGGCCCAGCGGGTGTTCGCCGCCGTTGTGGAATCCCACGTCAAACAGGCTGGCCACATCTTCGGCCTGCACCGGGCCGTAAGCCACACGGCCTTTTTTGGTGACCACCTCCACCAGGGGCTCCAGCCAGAACATGCCGCGCGAGCTGTTGCGCACCAGCTCCACCGCCACCTTGCGCTTGGCCGCTTCGGCCACGATGGCCTGGGCCACCTCGTCCGCGCCCAGGGCCAGGGCGGCCGAATCGCGCGGCACATAAATCTTCACGGCGTTAGTCATTTGGAAACCTCCGTGCTTTGCACTGCGGTGCGAACACCTTCGGGCGACCGTGCGGTGTTCATGCGGCCTCCTTCTGACAGGACTGGAGCTGCGCCAGCAGCTTGTCGAACTTGGCGTGACTCACGCGGGCATAGGGCTGGTCGTTGATGCTCATGGACGGGGCCGTGGCGCACAGGCCCAGGCAGTAGACCGACTCCAGCGTCACGGCCTGACCTGCGACCTTCTTATTGGCGTGTTCCCAGAGCGCCTCGGAACCGCAGGACTGGCAGGCCTCGGCCCGGCAGACCTGCACCACGGTGCCCTTGGGCGCCTCGGTGCGGAAGTGGTGGTAGTAGGTGATGACCCCGTGCACCTCGGCCCGTGACAGGTTGAGCGCCTCGGCGATGTCGGCCACGGCGTCGCTGGGCACATAACCCAATTGGTCCTGGATGTCGTGCAGGATGGGCAGCAAGGCCCCCGGCATGTCGCGCTTTTCGTCCAGCACCGCGCGGACGGTGGCTTGTGTGTTCCGGGCGGCGCCCGTGGTCTGGTTCATGTCTGCCTCACTCGGTCAGACGCTCCCGGCGGGAGGCATCAGTGAGGCGGAGTCTCGACGCGATTCAGGCCTGGAGCAAATTGCTTTGAGACATGCGGAGATTTAGTTTGCTGATGTATGCAAACCCATGCATAGACACTATGCACAGGCATGCAACGTCACGTGCGCACGCACCGTGACCTCAATCGAACTCGACCCGATAGCCCAGCTCCCAGACCGAGTCGGACTGCCGGTCCAGCGGCAGCTTGCCCGTGGCGTAGGTCAGCTGCCAGCCCGAGTCCAGGCGCAAGGTCGAGGCCGCGTAGCGATAACGGTCCAGCCCGGCCGCCTCGATGGCACTTGCCGGGTTCTGCTCCTTAAAGTAGCGCCAACTCCATTCGAACTTCACCTGCCGGCCTTGCACCACGCCCACCGGGCTGCTCATCGCGATCTCGATGTTGCCGCGGTTGTAGTCCGGCGTGCTGCCCAGCAGCGCCGCGCGATCCGGGTCCTTGTCGGGCTTCACACGCTCCAGTGCCAGACGCAGTTTGGGAAAGGCATCGGGCGAAGCCGTCAGCCCCATGGGGTGGCCCGTGAGCCAGCGCACCAGGCGGAAGGGCCAGTCCAGAGGATTGGCCTGGTTGACGAAGGAGCCCGGGGCGGGCCGGTAGGCCGTGGTGAGGTGCGCGCCAAAGGTCTCGTTGCGGCGGTCGAAACGCTGGTCTGATTCCAGCGACCCCACCAGACCGGCGAACAGCACCAGCGCGTCGCCACCGCGCGAACGGGCCGCTTCCTCGCGGCACTGCGGCAGCGTGGCCGGGTCCGTCGGATCGCAGCCCGAGCCCGGGCCACCCAGGGTGACGGCGCTGGCGTACTGGTAGACGTAGTTGAGTTCCAGCCCCGTCTTGAGGAAATCGCTGGGGTTGATGTCACGGTTGAAGGCCACATTGCCTTCGGCCTTGAAGTCCAGATCGAGCTTGTGGAAGGACTCCTTGGACAGCTCCTGCCTGGCCGCGGGCGTGGCCACGGTCTTGTCGATCTTGTAGCTGAAACCCAGGCCGCCCTGCTGGCCGGTGCCCGAACCGGGCTCGAAGTATTTGGGCGTGAGCACGATGCCCTTGCCCTCGTCTGCCGCCAGCGCCGGGCCGGCCAGCACGCAGAACGCAAGCGTTGAAGTGGCGATGATCTTCATGGCGCCCTCTCAGCGGATGCCGATCTTTTGCAGCCGCCGCTTGAGCGGCGCAGACACAGGCTGCTCGGCCACCATGGCCGCCACCGGCACGGCGGCCGTGCCTTCGTTCTTGAAGCGGAACACCTTGTCCACCGCCTGGGCCAGGTCATGCACCGTCTTGGCCGGGTCCATCAGCACCGGCGTGAACAGCCCCACCAGCTCAGGCACCGTCTTGTTCTCGTGCCCGGCCTCGCGCTGCTGCGTGTAGTAGGTGTGGACGTGCAGGATGAGCATGTGCGCCATCTGCGCCGCCACCGCCTTGAGCATCTCCAGGCTGCCCGCGCCGTTGAAGAAGGTGAGGTCGCGCATCTTCTGCGGGCCCATGCCCGGCTGCTCGTCTGTGCTGACGAAAGGCCGGATGGACTGGCCGTTGATGCCCAGGAACATGAAGACGCTGACGTGCGCCTGGACGGACTTGTCGAGTTCTGCCATGGAAAGGCTCCTTGTTCAAGGCGCCCCCCTTGCTGTTGACCGACAGGCACCAGACCCGGGCGGGCGCCCTTGCCCCGGGCGGGCCGCGAGCGCTAGCCTTCTTCCCTGATCTGCGCGTCCTTGCCCAGCAGATAGCCCGCAATGGCACCGAAGAGCCCGACGATGGGCGTGAGCTGATCGTTGCTGTAGCCGACGATCAGCAACAGCGCTGAAAAACACAGGATGGTGATGATGCCGAACACCCGCAGCACATGGTAAGCCGGTGCGTGCGAACGCCACAGCAGGGCCGTGGCCAGAATCAGTGCGGCAAAGGCAAACAGCAGCACCCCGATGGCAAGGAACTGCACCAGGTCGGGCGACCAGGGCTGCAACCAGCCCGGCGACGGGGCCTGGGCCAGCGTCTTGTCCAGGTTCTTCTGCGCCGCGTCCAGTGCGGCCATGGCGGTGTCGGCGGTGCTCATCAGCGCGCTCCTTTTTCCAGCTTCTGAACACGCACCTCAAGCTCCTTGACCTTGCCGTGCAAGGCCTGGATGGCCTCCGTCTGCTTGCGCATCAGGTCGGTCAACTCGGCGTTGCTGGCCGCAGGCGCCACCTTGTCGGCACCCTTGGCCTCTCGGGGAACCTGCGCCTGGTAATTGGTGCGCACACGCGGTACATCGTGCGGGGGAATCGGTGCCGGCGGCACCTGTGCCAGAGCGCCCGCCGCAGCAAGCACAGAGGCAAAACCCAAGGTCAGCTTCATGACGGTACCTCCTGGAACAGGATGCCCGCCCAGCGGTCGGGCCCATCAGCGCTGCATTGTCGGCCGACGCCGGCAAAAGTAAATCCCATGAACGGGGGATGCTCCCCGGTGACCATCCCCGGGGCGGCGCCCGTGGTCTGGTTTGTGTCGGCCTCACGTAGTCAGAGGGGCCCGGGCCAACTTATCGGTGAGGCGAGGCCTCGGGCCTGATCAGGTCCGAGGCAAGCCGGGATTGCGCTAGTGGTCGTAGGTAATGCTGCACATTGCACCGTCGTCTATTCCAACTGCGTCGGTTAACGACCCTGAGCGGACTCTCGTCAACCAAGAAAGCGGACACTCAACGTAAAGGTGGCCGGCGCCGTGCCGCAAAGTGTCCGAGTCGACCGTTCTGTTAGACCGCACTATGCCCATGGAAGCCTCACGGGAGGGCGCCAGTCGGAGAGGTAGAGACGGAGCTTTGGATTGGCAAAAGGACTCCGGTAGTTTCTCGGGTCGACATAATCTTGGAAGCCGCGCCGCCTGCACAGTGCCTCACCCTCAGGGGACGTGCACTCTACATCGATGTAGTGAGATCCTTGGCCTCGCAGGACGTCAATTGCTGCTTCCAGCAAATGCGTTCCAATTCGCCGTCTCCTCGCAGACGGGTGCGCTTCGATGATCTGAACATGGCCGCCGTCGCTAAACATCTGAATGACGGCGAATCCTACGATCTTTCCATTCTCGATCGCGCAAAGGCCCTCGTCACGCGCGAACGAGCTCTCTATGACCTCCTTGTTGCAGTAGAAGCCTTCGCCGGTTTCGTCCCGTTCTTCGTTGAGCCAGCCGAGCACCTCCGGGAGGTCCGTTACTGTCGCCGGTCGAACTTGTGTCATTTGAGCGCTTCCTGTGCGATCTAACGTAAAAAAACCGGCATGCGAGCACTGGCCGCGACGCGGCCGCACGCACTCGGACGTCCGCGTCAATTGACGAGTTAACCTGAGTCGAACAGGGGCCGAAGACGTGCATAGACAGCTTGCAGCTCCC
>CAMLNH010000156.1 GCA_946481355.1 uncultured Curvibacter sp. | reverse complement strand
AGAAGGTGTTGTCCACGTTGGCGACCCAGTCGCGCATGGCTTCGTTGAGCGCATCCTTGAGGGTCTTGCTGCCAGACTCCACGGGCACCACGGTGGCGCCCAGCAGGTTCATGCGGTAGACGTTGGGGCTCTGGCGCTTGACGTCGGCCGAGCCCATATAGACCACGCATTCCAGGCCGTAACGCGCGCAGATGGTGGCCGTGGCCACACCGTGCTGGCCGGCGCCGGTCTCGGCAATGATGCGCGGCTTGCCCATGCGGCGGGCCAGCAGGGCCTGGCCGATGGTGTTGTTGATCTTGTGCGCGCCGGTGTGGTTGAGGTCTTCGCGCTTGAGGAAGATCTGTGCGCCCCCCTGCTCGCGGCTCATGCGCGCGGCATGGTAGACGGGCGAGGGGCGGCCCACGAAATGGGCCAGTTCGTCCTGGAACTCGGCGAGGAAGTCCGGGTCGTGCTGGTAGCGGGCGTAGGCCGCCTTGAGCTCGTTGACGGCCTGGGTCAGCGTTTCGCTGATGAAGCTGCCGCCATAGATGCCGAAGTGGCCCGAGGGATCGGGCTGTTGATAGTTGTCCATGTGGTTAACCTGCAGTGGGTTCGTCGGCGGCACGCACAGCCGCAACGAACTGGTGGATCTTGCCGGCGTCCTTGATGCCTTTGGCAGCCTCGACGCCGGAACTCACGTCCACGGCCAGCGACTTACAGCGTGGCCGCAGCTGCCGGATGCCGTCGGCCACGTTTGCAGGCGTGAGTCCACCACTCAAGACGAGGTGAGCGCTGACGCTTGGAGGCAGGTGTGACCATTCGAATGATTTGCCGCCTCCGCCGAACCCCTCGACATGGGCGTCGAGCAGGATGGCCTGGGCAGCCGAGTAGTGCTGGACGTATTTTACGAGGTCGAAGTCCCGGCCGGCCTCGCCCAGGGGAATACGGGCGGCGCGCAGGTAGGGACGGGCGCCCGCCAGGGCCTGGCATTGTTCTGGCGTCTCGTCGCCATGGAATTGCAGGGTGGCGTTGGGGATCAGGGAACAGGCGGCCTGAACCTGCTCTGTGCTGGCGTTGACCACCAGCAGTACCGGCGTCATGAAGGCCGGCAGGCGCCGGGCCAGCTCGGCGGCGCGCTGGGGCGTGACAGAGCGCGGGCTTTTGTCGTACAGCACGAAGCCCACGGCGTCAGCGCCGGCGGCGATGACGGCGTCCACGTCCTGCTCACGCGTGAGGCCGCAGATCTTGATCCGGGTCCGGATGGGGCTGGTCATGGCAACCAATCATACGCAGGCGTGCGGTCCGGCAGGCCCCAGCGGGCGTCGTAGCGCGGACCCAGGAAGTACAGGCCATCGGGCGAGAAAGTCGGTGCCGCGGCGTCGCGGCTGCGCGCGGCAATGACTTCAGCCATCCACTCGGGAGGCTTCTTGCCCTGGCCGATGGTGATGAGCACGCCCATGATGTTACGGATCATGTGGTGCAGAAAGGCATTGGCCTCGAACTCGAAGCGCCAGTAGGCGCCGCGCCGACTGATCGCCAGGTGCATGAGGTTCTTGATGGGCGAGAGGGCCTGGCAGGCCGAGGCGCGGAAGGAGGTGAAATCGTGTTCGCCGAGGATGTGGGGCAGGGACTGCTGCATCTGCTCCAGGTTCAGAGGTTGGAAGACCCAGCCCGCGCGGTGTGTGTCGATGCTGGGCCGCACGGGCGATTCGAGCAACAGGTAGGCGTAACGGCGCGAGGTGGCACTGGCGCGGCAGTGGAACTCTGCCGGCACGATCTGCGCCCATTGCACGGCAATGTCACTCGGCAGGAAGCTGTTGGTACCGCGCACCCAGGCATAGGGTTCGCGCTCGGCCGTGGTGTCGAAATGCACCACCTGCATGAGACCGTGTACCCCAGCGTCGGTACGGCCGGCACAGAGGGTGGAGATGCGCTGGTCGGCGAAGCGGCCCAGGGCTTTTTCAAGCTGGTCCTGGACCGTGCGACCTGAGGGCTGGCTCTGCCAGCCGTCGTAGGGGTGGCCGTCGTAGCTGACGCCGAGGGCCACCCGCACGAGAAGAACTGCCTTGAAGGGCGCCGGCGGCTCAGCCGAGCGCGGCGAGCGCCTTCTGGGCGCGGGACTTCATGTCGCCCGAAGCTTCGGCAATGATTTCCTCGATCAGGGCGCGGGCACCGTCGGTGTCGCCGATGGCCTTGAACTCGTCGGCCAGGGCCAGCTTGGTGGACAGCGGGTCGTCGCTGTCGCCGCCGGGCTGTTCCGAAGGCGTGCCCAGGTCCAGGGACAGGCCGCCCATGTCGAAATTCATCATGTTGTCGCCGGCAGGCGACGCCGCGGAGGGGGCCGGGCTTGCGGGCAGCGACGGGGCTTCGAAGGCCAGGCTGTTGTCGGGCGCAGAGGCGATCGGTGCCGGCTGCGTGGCTGCGCTGGGAACGGCGGCCCGGGCCGGCGCTTCGTCGAGAGAGAAGTCCAGGTCCAGGTCGAGGTCCACACCGCTGGCGGCTGCGGGTGCCGCTGCCGCCACTGGCGCGGCCTGGCGTACCGGTTGGGTCGAGGTGTAGCTGCTGGGCGAGGGCTCCAGCGGCGCCGGGGCCGAAGCCGGCGGTTCGCCGCCGGGCTGGTACATCCCGTTGCCCGGATCAATGCCGCGACCCAGTTCGCAGATCTGCTCCCATTCGAAGCCGCTGCCGCCCGTGACCTTGTAGGCCTCCTTGGCGATGATGCTGAAGTTCTTGACATCACGGCGCTTGGCGTAGATCTCCAGCAGCTTCTGGTGGATCGCGACACGGCTGGGGTGGTGACGCAGCGCTTCCTTGAGGATTTCTTCGGCCTGCAGATCGCGGCCGTAGGCCAGGTACACATCGGCTTCAGCGACGGGGTCGACATCGTCGCCAGCATCAAGCTGGCTGGGCGAATAGACCATGGACGAGGAACTGTTCACACTCGCGTCGTTGGTGTCGACGCGTTGTCCGCCGCTGTTACCGAAAAAAGAGTCAGGCTGGAGTCTGCTCTCCAGGTAGGCGCTGTCAACCTGCCCAGCATTTTTGCGCTGGCGGCTGCGGTAGAAGGCGTAGCCCGCGAGCAGGGCGATGAGGCCACCAGCTGCGGCCGGGATCATCGGGTTGTCGAGCAGCTCGTCAACCAGCGAGGGCTCTTCCACCACGGGGGCGGGTGGTGGTGGCGCGGCGGGACGCGGAGCCGGTGTCGGTGCAGCTGCTACCGGGGCGGGTGCTGCCGGAGTCGGCGCGCTGACGGGTGGTGTCGGGGCCGCAGCAACCTGCGGGGCAGGCGCCGGGCTCGAGGTCGCAGCCGGTGCGGGTGTTGGCGTGGGAGCTGGCGTGGCGGCTGCGGACGCAGCGGGCTTGCTGGCCTCGGGGGCCGGCGCAGGTGCCGGTGTGGCCGCCTTGCTCAGCTTTTCAAGCTCGGCGACGTTCTTGGACAGGGCCTCGGTCTTGGCTGCTGCTTCCTTGGCACTGCGCTCCTGGGCCAGCTGGTCGGCCGACTGGGGCTGCACGGCACCCTTGGAGAGGGTCAGCTTGTCGGGCATGGGCGCCGCTGCCTTCTTTTCCTCAACCTGGGGCTGCACGCTGCCAGCGCTCTTGCGGTCGGCCTCAGTCTCGGGGCTGACCGGGGCACTGGCTGCCAGACGACGGCGGTATTCGTTGAAGTCCCGGCTCTGGGCCACGATGATCTGGCGGGCTTCCTCGGCGGAAGTGACCTGGGCTTCTTCGCTGTCAGGCATGTCCAGCACTGCGCCCTTGCGCAGGCGGTTGACGTTGCCGCCGATGAAGGCTTCGGGGTTGGCACGCAGCATGGCCAGCAGCATCTGGTCCAGCGATACGTCGGCCGGCTTCTGCGCCAGGGCCAGCTTGCCGGCGGTGTCGCCGCCCTTGACGGTGACGCTGGAGCGACCGGCCACGGCCGGGGCGGGCGGGCTGCTCGGGGCTGGTTCGGTGGCTACGGGCGCCGGAGTCGGGCTGCTTTCGGCTGCGGCAGCCGGGCTGGGGGCTGGTTCTGCGGGCGCCGGGGCGGCTGGAGGCTGGGCCGATTCGACCGGGGCGGGGGGCGTTGGCGTCGCAATCGGGGCCGCTGCAGGTGCTTCTGCGGCAGGTGCGGGCGGCGGGGTGATGCGGATCGGGACCGAGCTGACCTGGGGCGCCTGCGGTGCCACGGCTTGCCCGCCGTTGAACACCGGTGGATCGAACAGCATGGTGTAGTCTCGCACCACACGCCCCGAGGACCAACTGGTCTCGAGGATCAGGTCCACATAGGGCTCATTGACCGGACGGGAGTTGCTCAGGCGCAGGTAGCGTTGACCGTCAGACCGGCGTTGCAGGGTGATTTGCAAGCCGTTGAGGGCCTGGCTGTATTCCATGCCGCTGGCCCGGAAAGAGTCCGGCAGGGCCACGCGTGGCCGCAACGAGGATGCTTCCTCTTCGTTGATCTCCAGGATCTCGATCTCGGCGCGCAGCGGCTCACCAAGTGCCGACTGGACGGTGACCCGTCCCAGCGAGAGCGCGGACGCCCCCGACCCCCACAAACCGAGAACCGAGGCAGAGGCCAGGGCCAAGGCGGTTCTTTGCCAGCGTGTTGACTTGGAAATCAATTTAGGGGCCTCCGATGATCGGGCGACAAATAGCGAAATCAGTCATGGTCGGCAGCTCGCCGAACATGACCCTTGAAACTAGAAAAGTACCTTAACATCAAGACGTTAGCCTGACAAGCTGAGAAAGCGCTTAACCTTCCCGACCTAAGCCGGGGGGCTCACTAACCGTCAGTATTTGTTGTTAAGGGGCAACGAATATAAAGGGTAAGGGGTATCAGCCTTGCAGCAGGATGCGCAACATGCGGCGCAGCGGTTCGGCCGCGCCCCAGAGCAGCTGGTCACCCACGGTGAAGGCACCCAGGTAGTCCTCACCCATGGCCAGCTTGTGCAGACGGCCGACCGGCACGGTCAGCGTGCCGGTGACAGCGGCAGGGGTCAGCTCACGCTCGGTGATCTCGCGTTGGTTGGGGACCACTTTCACCCAGTCGTTGGCGCCGGCCAGCAGGCCTTCGATGTCGGCCAGGGGCACGTTCTTCTTGAGCTTGACCGTCAAGCCCTGCGAATGGCAGCGCATGGCGCCGATGCGCACGCACAGGCCGTCGATCGGGATGCTGCCGGCGCTGCGGAAGGCCGGATTGCCCAGGATCTTGTTGCACTCGGCGCCGCCTTTCCACTCTTCCTTGCTCTGGCCGTGTTCGACCGGCACGTCGATCCAGGGGATCAGGCTGCCGGCCAAGGCCGTGTTGCGGAAGTTTTTGGTGGGAAAGCTGGCGTCGCGCATGGTGGCGGCCACCTTGCGGTCGATGTCGAGGATGGCGGAGGCCGGGTCGGCCAGCTCGGCCTTGACGGCGTCGTGCAGGGCGCCCATCTGGCTCAGCAGTTCACGCATGTTCTGCGCGCCGGCACCGGATGCGGCTTGGTAGGTCATGGCGCTGACCCACTCGACCAGACCGGCCTTGAACAGGCCACCCATGCCCATGAGCATCAGGCTCACGGTGCAGTTGCCGCCGATCCAGTTGCGGCCGCCCTGGGCGAGCGACTGGTCGATCACATGGCGGTTCACCGGGTCCAGGATGATGACGGCGTCGTCGGCCATGCGCAGGGCGGATGCGGCGTCGATCCAGTGGCCCTTCCAGCCGGCGGCGCGCAGCTTGGGATAGACCTCCTTGGTGTAGTCACCGCCCTGGCAGGTCAGGACGATGTCGCACTTCTTGAGATCCTCGATGCTGTTGGCGTCCTTGAGGGTGGTTTCGTTCTTGGCCAAGGCCGGGGCCTTGCCACCGGCATTGGAGGTGGAGAAGAACACGGGCTCGATCAGGGCGAAGTCGCCCTCGGCCTGCATGCGGTCCAGGAGGACCGAACCCACCATGCCTCGCCAGCCGACGAGACCCACCACATTGCCTACCTTGCTCATCACATGCCCTTTCAAGTATCTAAAACAGTGCTCTTGGACTGTCTGCCCCGGCTCGTCTGGCCGGGTAGGGCGCACGACGAACCAGGCCGGATCAGCCCTTAATGGTCGTGGTTTTGGTGATCGTTGCGCGCGCGGCCACGCCTGCCGGGGCGGCAGAGGCGGTGTTCAGAGGGAACGGGCGGGCGGCAAACATGGCCCACATTGTAGCGGATGGTCTGCCAATAAAAAGGGCAGCCCTGCGGCTGCCCTGGAGATGAATTTTGACGGCAGGCCGATCAGCCCAGCGCCTTGAGTACCGCCTCACCCATCTGCGCGGTGCCGACCTTGGTTGTGCCCTCGCTCCAGATGTCGGGCGTGCGCAGGCCCCGAGCCAGCACCTTCTGCACAGCAGCTTCGATGCGCTGGGCAGCTTCTTCCTGGTTCAGGCTGAAGCGCAGCATCATGGCGGCCGAGAGGATGGTGGCCAGGGGGTTGGCCACGCCCTTGCCCGCGATGTCCGGGGCGCTGCCGTGGCTGGGCTCGTACAGGCCCTGGTTCCTGCTGTTGAGGCTGGCCGAGGGCAGCATGCCGATGGAGCCGGTGAGCATGGAGGCTTCGTCGCTGAGGATGTCGCCGAACATATTGCCGGTGACGATCACGTCAAAGCTCTTGGGCGCCTTCACCAGCTGCATGGCCGCGTTGTCCACGTACATGTGCTCCAGCTTCACGTCCGGGTATTGGGCATGCACCTCGGTGACCACGTCCTTCCAGAACTGGAAGGTCTCCAGCACATTGGCCTTGTCCACGCTGGTGACCTTCTTGTTGCGCTTGCGGGCGGCCTGGAAGG
>CAMLNH010000155.1 GCA_946481355.1 uncultured Curvibacter sp. | reverse complement strand
GGTCCACCTGGCGCAGTTCGTCGGGCATGGCGCGCACGGCCATGATGCCGGCCTGCGGGCTGATCACCACGTTGCGGCCCTCGCCGCGCCCCACCAGGCCGCGCACGGCCTCGGAGAGTTCGGCCCAGAAGTCGGACTTGGAGTCGGTCGCAATGCGGCTGCTCTCGGCCTGGCGCGCGGTCTGGCCAGCCGTGGTGCCAGCACTGCCGGGAACGGCGCCCGACGTCGCAGCCCCGGGGATTCCACCTGTGCCGGAACTGTAGAGCGCCGCACCCGAGGACACGCGCAATTCGCTGCGCCCGACCCGCTGGGCATGCGGGTAGTTGAGCGTGAAGATGCGGGTCTGCAGGGTCGGTGCATAGATGGTGATGCGGCGGCCTTCCATGCGGAAGTCGTAGCCATAGACATCACGGATGGACTCCAGCGCCTCCTTGACTGTGACGCCGCGCAGCGTCACCGAGATGCTGCCCGTGACCTCCGGGTGCATGAGCATGCTGTAGCGCGTGTCGGCCACCAGGGCCAGGAAGACTTCGCGCGCGCTGGCGTTGTTGACCAGCAGGTCCAGGCGCGGCTCGGGCGGCACCACGGCCGCCGGCGGTGCCGGTTCGGCCAGGGCATCGCTCACACGTGAGGGCACGGTACCCGCTGCCGTGGCGGCGGCCGACGGCGCGATCTCGGTGCGGATCGCCTCGGCCATGTCGGGCGTGCGGCGCGGCCGCTCGGCACAGCCAGCCAGCAGGCCCAGGCACAGCAGCAGCCCGGTCAGTCGGTACCAGCGGTGGGGTCGGGGGGGTGTCGTTGCCATCATGGTGTTGCCATTGTCATGTGTAGGGATGGACGGTTCAAGGCGCAGCCGGCACGCTGCGCCGCTGAACACCGGCGTAAAGGGGGACTTTGCGCAAGGCCTGGCCTTCACGCAGCCAGATCTCGGTCTCGGTGATGCGCTCCACCCGGGCACGGCCCAGCATCTGGCCCTCAGCATAGAGCCGGGTACCGACCGCCACATGCCGGCGGCCGTCGACCACGATGACGGACCAGCTCGGCGCACCGGTGCGCGCCGCAGTCGCGGGGCTCGCCGCGCCCACGCCCGGGGGCTGGGTCGGATCGCGCAGGCTCTGGGCCCCGACAGACAGGGACAACAGGCCGAGCAGCAGGGGAAGTGCATGGCGGTTCATGATGCTGCTCCCAGCAACCAGACCTGCAGGGTCAGCTCGGCCGGCTGGCGCTCGCTGTTCATGCGCATGGTGCCCCAGCGCAGGGCCGGCAAGGCCCGCTCCAGCGTCTGCACATAACGCGCCAGCTCATGGTAGTTGCCCGCCACGGTAAGCTCCAGGCCCTGGCGTTTGACACCGAAAACCGACGCGAGCGCCTGCAGATCACTGCTCCCGGCCATTCCCTGGCCGGATGCATCCAGCGTGGCCGTGCGCACCAGCACCAGGCCTTCGTGCCGGCGCAGGAAATGCACCAGCACCTTGGTGAGCGGCGCACTGTCGGCCTGCCCCTGGGGCAGTTGTGCAATCTCGCGGTTCACCAGTTCCAGACGTTCGCGGACCTGGGCCAGCTCGTCACGGACCTGCTGGCCCGGCCCGCTCTGCGACCCCATGCCGTCCAGCTCCTGCTGCAGACGCTGCACCTCGCCGGCCTGTGCGGCCACACGCTGTGTCAGCTGCCGGTGCAAGGCCTGCGTCGGGCCCAGCCACAGAGCCTCGGCCAGCAGCATGGACAAGATGATGAGCGTGCCGAAAAGGAAGGCGCGCTCGCGCAGGCTCAGCGCATCGATGCGCGCCGCCAGCTTGGTCCACCAGGCCTTCATGGCTTGCCTCCCGGGCTTGCTGGCGGGTTCCAGGCCGTCACCAGGGTGTAGGACCACAGCGGTCCGGTCACGGCCGGAGATGCGGTCGACCCGGCAGGGGCGGCTTCGGGCTTGACGCGCTCGACCTTCACGAGCGACAGCTGCTGCCCTTCGAGCAGCGGGCTGTCGGCCAGCCGGGCCACCCAACCGTTGAGCGCTGCCGGCTCCAGCGTGTAGCCGCTGAGCTCCAGGCGCAGGTCGTCGGCCTTGACCTCGGTGATCCAGGCCTGGGGCGGGATGCTGCGCGCGAGCAGCTGCAGACGAGCCGCATGGCCCTGGCCGTCGCGCAGCAGGCCACGCCTGAGTTCGCGCAGCAGCAGTTCGCGCTGCTGCAGCTCGGTCTTGCGGGCCTCCAGCTCCTGCACGGCTGCCGCATCGGCCGGCCCCGTCGCCGCACGGCGCGCCTGGATGGCAGCCTGCAGGCGGTCAATCTCGCGCTGGCTGCTGATAGCCGATTGCTGGTAGCCGGTGTTGAGCGCCTGCAGCGCCCAGCTCCAGTAGGCCGACAGCAGGCCGCCGAGCAGGAGAAACACGCCCAGGGCGCGCGCCATCGTCGCGGCCGAGAAGTAGCGCTTCTGGACCAGGAAGATGGGGTTGGAGAGGTTGATTTGCTGGGGCATGTCGGCGTTCCTCAGAGCTGGCGGCCCTCGCTGCGCAGCAGGACACCCAGCAGCGGCCAGCAAAGCCGGCGGTCCGCCTCGCCCCCCCCTTCGAATCCCGGGAACAGGGGGCCGACATCGAGCGGCGTCACGCTGTGTCCCAGATCGCGGCTCAGCCACTCGGCCATTTCGGTCGTACGTGCGCCGGCCTGGACACCGATGCGGTCCAGCACCAGCATGGGCCAGGTGCGGTCCCAGAGATCGAGTGAGCGCTGGATCTCGACCACCAGACGCTGGGCCCGTTCACCCTCATGCGCCAGCGCGATCCCCTCGCCCTCGTCCGGCGATGGGGCGGGCGCCGTCCCCCACGGGGCCTGCATGAAGCCTGCCCCCAGATCGATGCGGCGGGTGTAGAACAGCTCGTCGTGCGCGCAGATGGTCAGCAGGGCCTGGTGGTCCTCGTGCATGACGATGGCCGCATGGGCACGGTCCGCCACACCGGCGCGACGCGCCAGGGCCGACTGCAGATTGCGCTGGGCCAGATCCTGGATGTCGATCACGTCCACGCTGCAGCGCGCGGCCTGGGCAGTCTCCATCACGCCACGGATCACGGCATTGGGCGCGGCCACCACGAAGATGCTGCCCGAGGCTCGCACCCGCTCGTCGCCAACCCGGAGCACGTCCAGCGTCAGATCGTCCAGGTGCATGTTGACGAGTTCGCGGATCTGCCAGCGGGCCGCCGTCTTGAGTTCCTCCGGCGGCACGGCCGGCGCATCGATCTGCAGGATCTGGTACTGATCCGGTCGCAGCATGGCGCGCACCGCCTTGCCACGCAGGCCGGCCGACGTGAGCTGACGTGCCAGATCCTCGGTGGGCTGATCGCCCTGTGCACGCAGCACCCCGAAGCCTTGCACGCGATAGCGATCCGCCGCTTCCTGGCGCGCCTGGACGTAGGCCAATGCACGGCCGTCCCAAGCCAGCACCAGCTGCTCGGTCTGACGGGCGCGACGGCCAAAACGCGGCAGGGTCAGCGCCACGACACACTCCTGGACAGGGGCATCACCGAAAACAGGGAATGGGTCTCGACCGGCATCATCGGGCTGAAACAAATGGGTAAAACTTGCACAGCCGCTATTTTGCTCTGCTTTTCATAGCTGAGCACATCGGCGGGACGATAGGGAAACGCGTTTGCGTACTAATTGGCGAATTGTCCGACAAATAGTGGCCCAACATTCAATCGACGCACCGTGAAACCAAGATTGTTGATGCCGCACAACGACTGAACGCGCATAACTCACGCTGAGGAATAAACGGTCATCCAAAAAAAACGCGAGGGCCCTCAAAGGTACCCTCGCGTTCTACGACTGAGCAACTGAACTTTGGATTCGGACTCGCGTACCAGTTGAATCAGCTTGTCATGCTGTCAGGCATCAGTTCACGACAGCAAAGGTGGCCGTCGCCGTGCCATTGGTCACTGTGCAGGCATTTGGGAAGGTTCCGCCGATAGCCCAGGTACCACCGGAGGTAGGCAATGCGCCCCCCTGCAGACCCACGACAGCACCACCGCAGGTCGTGATCGCAGCAAAACCAGCGCGGTTGGCAGCAACCGCAGCGAAGTTGATGGCGCTACCGGAAGCCAGGGCACCAGCGACGCCATCAACGGCAGCCTGATTGGCTTCGCCTTGGAAATTCACAAACCGAGGAATCGCCACCGCGGCCAGAATGCCGAGGATCACGATCACCATCACCAGTTCGATCAGGGTAAAACCACGTTGCTGTTTCATATCAGACTCCATTCAGGATGAGGTTGCCAGGTTCTGCGGCACCGGAAGGGTCCGCTATCAGTTTCGTAGTATAGACGTGCGCCCTGTAACGGGGCCACACCCGCCTCGAAACCGTGTGCAAAAGATCACAGGCCGGGCGGATTTCAGTGGCTTCAACCCCCGCCACGGCCCAGGGCCGCCTGCCCCAGGTTCCACAGCGGCAGGAAGACGCCCAGGGCCAGCAGCAGGACCAGCACGCCGATGAACACCAGCAGGATGGGTTCGATGGCCGAGGACAGGCCCTTGATGGCGTAGTCGGTATCGCGCTCGTACATCTCGGCGATCTCGAACAGCAGGGCGTCGAGTTCACCAGTTTCCTCGCCCACGGTCATCATCTGCAGCACCACCGGCGTGAACACCCCGGTAGCCGCGGCACAGCGTGAGATGCTCTCACCACGCTCGATGCCGGCGCGCATCTGCTCGATGCGCGAGGCGATGTAGGCGTTGTCCACCGTCTGGGCCACCACGGCCAAAGCCTGCACCAAGGGTACGCCACTCTGGCTGGACAGGGCAAAGCTGCGCGCAAAACGGGCCAGCGTGGCCTTGAGGATGATGGGACCGACGATGGGCAGGTTCAGCTTGCGCCGGTCCCAGTTGTAGCGGCCCTCTGATGTCTGCAGATAGGAGCGCACGCCAACGGCCAACGCAGCCGCCAGAGCCAGCAGCACAGGCCACCAGGTGATCATCCAGCCCGAAAACCCGAGCAGGCCGCGCGTGATCAGCGGCAACTCGGCATTGAAGCCGGCGAAGACCTTGGCGAACACCGGCAGAACAAAGAGGTTGACGATGACGATGGCGATCAGCATCGCGATCACGACGAAGCTGGGGTAGCGCATGGCCTGCTTGATGCGGGCGCGTGTGTCGCGCTCGAACTCCAGATGCTCGGCCAGACGCAGAAAGACATCGGTCAGCTTGCCGGTCAGCTCGCCGACCCGCACCATGGCCACATAGAAGGGGCTGAAGACCTTGGGATGGCGGGCCAGCGAGGTGGCCATGTCGCGCCCCTGGTCCAGGCTGGCACGCACGTCCTTGAGCACGTCGACCATGGCAGGCTTGTCGGTGGAGGACTGCAGGCCGGCAAAGGCCCGCAGGATGGGGACGCCCGCCTTGTTCAGGGTGTACATCTGGCGCGAAAAGATCAGCACATCCTCGATGACGATGGAGCGGCGTTTGAGCTGCTCCCACCAGCCCTCGCGGCTCTGGACCTGGGGAGCCGGTGCAATATGGACGGGCACGAGACCCAGGCTCAGCAGCTGGTCCGCCACGGCATCCTCGGAAACCGCGTCCAGTTCGCCCTGGATCAGCTCACCCAGGCTGTTGCGCCCGCGCCATGCATAGATCGCCATGAGCCGACCTAATCCTCAAGGTCGTAGCCGACCCGCATGGCCTCGGCCAGCGAGGTACGCCCCTGGCGCACGAGCTCGAACGCCTGGTGAGTCAGCGTCTGGCCAGCCAGACGCTCGCGCGCAGCGCGCAGGAAGGCGGCCGGATCGGAGCGGCTGGCAGACTGGGTCAGCTCGGCATCCATCTCCAGCATCTCGTAGACCCCCTGGCGACCGGTGTAGCCCGTGCCGTTGCAAGCCGAACAGCCCCGGCCCTTCAAGGCCTGGACGCGCTCGCCAGGCTTGAGCAGACCGGACAACCAGGCAGCCTCCTGGGCATCGGGTTCATGGGGCTCGCTGCAGACCTCGCAGTTGATGCGCACCAGGCGCTGGGCCACCACAGCCTGCAGCGAGGTGGCCACCATATAGGCTGGCACGCCCATGTCCAGCAGGCGGAAGGGGGTGCTGGCGGCATCGCGCGTGTGCAGGGTGGAGAACACCAGATGGCCGGTGATGGCCGCGCGCAGGCCGATCTCGGCCGTCTCGGCATCCCGCATCTCCCCCACCAGGATCACGTCCGGGTCCTGGCGCAGGGTGCTGCGCAGCACCTTGGAGAAGGTCAGGTCGATCTTTTCGTTGACCTGCACCTGGGTGATACCCTGCAGGCGGTATTCGACCGGATCTTCGACCGTGATGATCTTGAGCTCGGCCGCATTGAGCTCGGCCAGCGAGGCATAGAGCGTGGTGCTCTTGCCCGAACCCGTGGGGCCGGTGACGAGGATCAGCCCCGAGGTGCGGCCCAGAAGCTGGCGATAGCGCTGCAACATGGCGGGCGGCATGCCAACCGAGTCCAGCCGGCGCACGCCACCATCCAAGCTCAGCAAACGCATGACCACGGATTCACCGTAGGTGCTGGGCATGGTGGACAGACGCACGTCGATGGTCTGATCCTTCAGACGCACGCTGAAGCGGCCGTCCTGCGGCAGACGTTTTTCCGAGATGTCGAGGCCGGCCATGAGTTTGATGCGCTGGGCCAGGGCGGCGCCAATGCGCTTTTCGGCCTGGGTCTGGGTCTGCAGCACCCCGTCGACACGCACGCGGATCTGCAGTCCGGACTCCAGCGGTTCGATGTGGATGTCGGACGCCCCCACCTGGGTCGCATCCTCAAAGAGGGACTGCAGCAGGCGCACCACCGG
>CAMLNH010000154.1 GCA_946481355.1 uncultured Curvibacter sp. | reverse complement strand
CTCTTCCGATCTCGGTGCCCGCGTGCGCCTGCTGGAAGCGGCGCCGCGCGCCTGGCGCGGCGGCAACAGCATGCACACCCGCAACATCCGCTGCATGCACGACGCGCCCCAGGACGTGCTGACCGATGCCTACCCCGAAGAGGAGTTCTGGCACGACCTGCTGAAGGTGACCGGCGGCCGCACCAGCGAGGCGCTGGCGCGGCTCGTCATCCGGCAGTCGCACCACGTGCGCGGCTGGATGCGGCAGCACGGCGTGCACTTCCAGCCCTCGCTGTCGGGCACGCTGCACCTGTCGCGCACCAACGCCTTCTTCATGGGCGGCGGCAAGGCGCTGGTCAACGCCTACTACCGCAGCGCGGAGCAGCTGGGCGTGGACATCCGCTACGAGTCGCCGGTCGACCGGCTGGAGCTGCGCGACGGCCGCTTCGTCGCGGCCTACGCCAACGGGCAGCGCATCGAGGCGAAGGCCTGCGTGCTCGCGGCCGGCGGCTTCGAGTCCAATCGCGAATGGCTGCGCGAGGCCTGGGGGCAGAACGAGCGCGGCGAATGGCCGGCCGACAACTTCCTGATCCGGGGCACGAAGTTCAACCAGGGCGTGCTCATCAAGCACATGCAGGAACAGGGCGCCGACATGATCGGCGACCCCACGCAGTCACACTGCGTGGCCATCGATGCGCGCGCGCCGCTCTACGACGGTGGCATCTGCACGCGCATCGACTGCGTGTCGCTGGGCGTGGTGGTGAACAACCGGGGCGAGCGTTTCTACGACGAGGGCGAGGACTTCTGGCCCAAGCGCTATGCCATCTGGGGCCGCCTGGTGGCGCAGCAGCCGGGGCAGATCGGCTACTCCATCATCGACAGCAAGGCCATCGGCCGCTTCATGCCGCCGGTCTTCCCCGGTGTGCAGGCCGACAGCCTGCCTGAACTCGCGCGCAAGCTCGGCCTGCCGGAGCAGACCTTCATGGCCACGCTCTCGGCCTACAACGCGGCCTGCCGCGTAGGCACGTTTGACCACACGGCGCTCGACGACTGCCACACCGAAGGGCTGAGCCCGGCCAAGACCCACTGGGCGCTACCGCTCGATACCGGGCCCTACTACGGCTACGCCCTGCGCCCAGGCATCACCTTCACCTACCTGGGTCTCAAGGTCAACGAACAGTCCGCCGTGCATTTCGGCGGCGTGGCCAGCCCCAACCTCTATGTGGCGGGCGAGATGATGGCGGGCAATGTGCTGGGCAAGGGCTACACGGCCGGCGTGGGCATGTCCATCGGTGCGGCGTTTGGCCGCATCGCCGGGGCCGAGGCCGCGCGCGCGGCCCTGCAGATGAAGAAGACGGAGCATGAGCGTGCAGCAGCTTGAAAGTTTGACCCGCGAGGCGCGGGCCCTGGCCAACGGCCAGGTGGTGCCGGGCACCGCCGAGGCCGAAGTCGCACGCCAGCTGCAGATCTGCAATGCCTGCCGCTACTGCGAGGGCTTCTGCGCCGTGTTTCCTGCCATGACGCGCCGTCTGTCCTTTTCACAGGCCGATGTGCACTACCTGGCCAACCTCTGCCACAACTGCGGCGCCTGCCTGCATGCCTGTCAGTACGCGCCACCGCACGAGTTCGCGGTCAACGTGCCCCAGGCCATGGCCCAGGTGCGGCTGCAGACCTACACGGACTACGCCTGGCCGCCGGCACTGGGCAAGCTGTACCAGCGCAATGGCCTGACGCTTGCGCTGGCCACGGCGGCTGCGCTGGCCTTCTTCATGCTGCTGACGCTCTGGCTGCGCGACACGCTGTGGCGCGTGCCCCCGCAGACGGACTTCTATGGCATCTTTCCGCACAACCTGCTGGTGAGCCTGTTCGCGCCGGTCTTTCTGTACGCCTTGCTGGCGCTGGCCCTGGGTGTGCGCCGCTTCTGGCGCGAGGTGACGCCGGCGCGGGAGGTCGAGGCACCGGCCGTGGCGGCGGTACGCACGGCCGCGGCCGCCGAGGCCACGCACGATGTGCTGCGCCTCAAGTACCTCGATGGTGGCCACGGCGAGGGCTGCCACAACGAGGACGACGCCTGGACGAAGCAGCGCCGCGTCATGCACCACCTGACCTTCTACGGCTTCCTGCTCTGCTTCGCGGCCACCAGCGTGGCCACGCTCTACCACTATCTCTTCGGCTGGGTCGCGCCCTACGACCTGCCCAGCCTGCCCAAGCTGCTCGGTGGCATCGGCGGTGTCGCCTTGTGCATCGGCACCGCGGGTCTGTGGCGCCTGCATCTGCGCCGTCACCCGCAGCACGGCGATGCCGCGCAGAAGCCCATGGACCGTGGCTTCATCGCCCTGCTGTTCTTTACCTCGCTCACGGGCCTGGGCCTGTGGGCCGCGCGCGGCACGGCGATCATGCCGGCGCTGCTGGCCCTGCACTTGGGCTTCGTGATGGCCTTCTTCCTGACCCTGCCCTACGGCAAGTTCGCGCACGGCATCTTCCGCAGCGCGGCCCTGCTCAAGTGGGCCATCGAAAAACGCCTGCCGAGCCGGCTCAAGCTCGGTGACGACTGACACGCAGAACGCAAGGAGAGGAGAGCACCATGGTCGAGAACGGACGCTTGCAGATCCCATCGATGAAAGACCGCTGCACGCCGGCCGAGTGGCAGGCCCGTGTGGACTTGGCGGCCTGCTACCGCTTGGTCGATCTCTACGGCATGTCGGACATGATGGCCAACCACATCTCCATGCGTGTGCCGGGCGAGGAGGGGGCTTTCCTGATCAATGCCTACGGCATGATGTACGAGGAGATCACGGCTTCGAGCCTGATCAAGATCGACGTCGAGGGCAATGTCCTTTCCAAGCCCGACTTCGGTGCGCTGAACTACGGCATCAACAAGGCCGGCTACGTGATCCACAGCGCGGTGCATGCCGCGCGCCATGAGGTGGACTGCGTGATCCACACGCACAGCTGGGCCTCGATGGCGGTGTCGGCGCTCGAATGCGGCCTGCTGCCCATCACGCAGACGGCCATGCGCTTCCTCAAGATCGGCTACCACGACTACCAGGGCGTGGTGCTCGACGAGGCTGAGCAGGCCTCGCTGCTGAAGGATCTCGGCAATGGCGAGGCGCTGATCCTGCGCAACCACGGCGCGCTGGTCGTCGGCCGCACGGTGGGCGAGGCCTTCAACTGGATGCACCGCCTGGAGCTCTCCTGCCGCAGCCAGCTGGCCGCCATGGCCTGCAACTCACCCTTTGTGCAGGTGCCGCAGCACGTGCTGGAAGAGACCTGGAACAACTACCAGCCGGGCACGCGCCGGCCCTACGGCCAGATGGAGTGGCCGGCGCTGCTGCGCAAGCTCGACCGCCTGGACCCCAGCTACAAGACCTGAGACCTGAGCCGGCGCGGATTCCCCGCGCTAGGCCCCACCCCAGCGGCCGCAGAGCCGCCCACCCGAGGAGACGACGATGAAGAGAAACCTGTTTCTGCAGCTGTGCGCCGCCGGCGCGCTCGCGGGCCTGGCCAGCGCGGCCACGGCCCAGACCCAGCAGGCCTGGCCGGCGGCCAAACCCGTGCGCGTGGTCGTGGCCTTCACAGCCGGGGGCACCACCGACATCCTGGCGCGCCAGGTCACGCAGCAGCTGGGCGAGAAGCTCAAGCAGCAGTTCGTGATCGACAACAAGCCGGGCGCCGGCGGCAACCTGGGCACCGAGCTCGTGGTGCGCGCTGCGCCCGACGGCTACACCCTGATCGTCAACTCGGTCGGTCCCATCGCGGTCAACCCCTCGCTCTACCGCTCCCTGCCCTACAACCCGCTCACGGATCTGCTGCCCATGGTGCAGATCGCCGACGTGCCCAATGTGCTGGTGGTGCACCCTTCCGTGCCCGCGCGCAGCATGGACGAGTTCCTGGCCTACGCCAAGGCCAATCCGGGCGTGCTCAACTACGGCTCCACGGGCATCGGCACCTCCTCGCACCTGTCCAGCTTCATGCTGGCCAAGCGCGCGGGCTTCGAGGCCACGCACATTGCCTACAAAGGTGCAGATGCGTTGCGCGACCTGCTGGCCGGGCGCATCCAGTTCATGTTCGCGACCATTCCTTCCGTCATGCCGCACATCACGGCGGGCAAGCTGCGCCCCATCGCGGTCAGCAGCCTGCAGCGCTCCCGCTCCATGCCCGAGGTGCCCACCGTGGCCTCGGCCGGCTTTCCGGGCTTCGAGGCCGGCTCCTGGTTCGGCTTCTTCGCGCCCAAGGGCACGCCGCAGACCGTGATCGACCAGATCAACCGCGCGGTCAACGAGGTGATCAAGGTGCCGACGGTGGAGCAGCAGATGATTGCCCAGGGCGCCGACCCCGTGGGCGGCACGCCCGAGCAGTTCGGCCAGTTCGTGCAGCGCGAGTACGAGAAGTGGAAGCTGATCGTGCAGGAGTCGGGCGCGCGGGCCGAGTGAGCGAGACGTGAGCGAGATGGTGAACCCGCCCTTGCGTATCCTGCTCTCGCAGCAGGCCCTGGCCCAGCATGGCGTGGCCATCGCACAGGTGCTGGGCACGCGCGCGCACGAGTTGGTCACCATCGAGCAGGCCGTGGCCGGCGCGCGCAGCGACATCGATCTGGCCTTCATCTCGCGCGATGTCACGGGTCTGTCGACCAAGCACGAGCTCGCGCCCGGGCTGCAGGCCTGTTATGAGGTGCTGCGCCGCTCGGCGGGCCTGCGCTGGGTGCACATCCATTCGGCCGGCGCCGACCGCGATATCTATGTGGAGCTGCGCGCGCGCGGCGTGAGCGTGAGCACCTCCTCCGGCGCCAACGCCGAGGTCGTGGCCCAGACCGCACTGGCTGGCTTGCTGGCGCTGGCGCGGCGTTTTCCGCAGCTCATGGCGGCGCAGCGCGAGCACCGCTGGGCGCCGCTGATCGGCAGCGCGCTGCCGCGCGACCTCGGCGGCCAGACGGCGGTGCTTGTGGGCTGGGGGCCGATCGGCCAGCGCATCGGCGCCTTCCTGCGCCTGCTGGGTCTGCGCCTGGTCGTGGTCCGCACGCAGGCGATGCCACCGCAGGACGAGATCGAGTTCGTGGGTCTCGGCGACCTGCCCGCCGTGCTGCCGCGCGCCGACTGGCTGCTGCTGGCCTGCCCGCTCACGCCGCAGACGCGCGGCCTGGTCGATGCGCAAGCGCTGGCCGCGCTGCCGCGTGGCGCAGGGCTCATCAATGTGGCGCGCGGCGAGGTGGTGGTGGAGGCTGATCTGATCGCCGCGCTGCGCGCCGGCCAGCTGGGCGGTGCCTTCCTCGACGTCTACGCGCACGAGCCCCTGCCTGTGGATTCGCCGCTTTGGGATCTGCCCCATGTCATCGCCATGCCGCATTCAGCCGGGCATTCCGATGGCAATGCCGCGCGCGTGGCGGCGATGTTCCTCGACAACCTGGGCCGCTGGTGCGCAGGCCAGGCCTTGCGCAACCTGGCACGCTGAAGCCGCGTTGCTTCAGTCCGGTTGCAGCACCTGCACCGTGGGATCGGTGTAGACCAGCTCCAGCGGGTAGCGCTTGCCGGCCAGATGGTCGTCAAGGCAGCGCAGCAGCAGCGGGCTGCGATGCCGGTCGGCGCTGGCGCGGATCTCCTCGGGCGTCATCCACAGCGTGCGCACGATGCCGGTGTCGAGTTGGCGACCCGGCACCTGCGCACCCAGCTCGCCCGCGAAGGCGAAGCGCAGGTAGGTGATGTCCTCGACGGCACCGCCGGTCCTTTCACGCTGGAAGCGCGACAGGTAGACGCCGACCAGATGGGTGGGCCTGAAGTGGTGGGCGGTTTCCTCGAGTGCTTCGCGCGCGCAGCCGGCCGCGGGCGACTCGCCTGGATCCAGGTGCCCGGCCGGGTTGTTGAGCCGGAGGCCCTCGGGCGTCTCCTCCTCGACCAGCAGGTAGCGGCCCTCGCGCTCGATGATGGCGGCCACGGTGACACTGGGTTTCCAACGGGTATTCATAGGCCGGGATTATGGATTGGGCGGGAAATAGTTATAGAGCTTATGCCTGGGCGGCATGTAATTCTCGGGTAAGCTAGCCCGCGTGCGGGCGACCCCCGGGGTCCGGCCTGCGTGACGATTCATAAAACTCCAGGAGATTTTTCATGCAAGCAGGCACAGCCACCCCGGCGCAGCGCATCGGGGTGCCCCGGGAGACATTCCCGGGCGAAAAACGCGTCGCCACGGTTCCCGAGGTGGTCGAGAAGCTGATCAAGCTCGGTTTCAAGGTGGCCGTGGAATCCGGCGCCGGTGAGGCCGCCAATTTCAGCGACGAGGCCTACCGCGCCGCGGGGGCCGAAATCATCAGCGGGGCTGCGGCCCTGTGGGCGGCGTCCGACATCGTGTTCAAGGTGCGTCCGCCGAGCCCCGATGAGGTGAAGCTGATGCGCGAGGGCGGCGCCCTGATCGGCTTCGTCTGGCCGGCCCAGAACCCCGAGCTCATGCAGCAGCTCGCGGCCCGCAAGGCCACCGTGCTGGCCATCGACGCGCTGCCGCGCACACTCTCGCGTGCCCAGAAGATGGATGCGCTGACCTCCATGGCCGGCGTCAGCGGCTACCGCGCGGTCATCGAGGCGGCCAATGCCTTCGGTCGTTTCTTCAATGGCCAGATCACGGCTGCGGGCAAGGTGCCGCCGGCCAAGGTCTTCATCGCCGGTGCCGGCGTGGCCGGCCTCTCGGCCATCGGCACGGCCGCCAACCTGGGCGCCATCGTGCGCGCCAATGACACGCGCGCCGAGGTGGCCGACCAGGTCGTGTCCCTGGGCGGTGAGTTCGTCAAGGTGGACTACGAGGAAGAAGGCTCGGGCGGCGGCGGTTACGCCAAGGTCA
>CAMLNH010000153.1 GCA_946481355.1 uncultured Curvibacter sp. | reverse complement strand
TTCGATGAAAGGTTCATCCGTCTATGGGAGTTCTATCTCGCCTACTGCGAAGCAGCCTTCGACGAGGGCAATACGGACGTGGTGCAGTTCACGCTGCAAAAAGCGTAGCAACCCTGCTGCTGGCCGGCGCAACGCTTCTCGGCGCGCACGCCGAGATCGCTCCGGCCGCCGCGCCGCTGGCACAGCTGCGCGCGGCCGGCAGCGGCATCTACACGTATTGGGGCTTCGATGTCTACCAGGCCAGCCTCTGGGTGGAGCCGGGCTTCGAGCCCGCGGCTTTCGAACGCCAGCGCCATGCACTGGAGCTGCAGTACCTGCGCAACTTCAAGGGGCGCGACATCGCCGAGCGTTCCATCGAGGAGATGCGCCGCATCGGTCCTTTCAGCGAGGCGCAGGCCAAGGACTGGCTGCAGGCCATGGTGGCGGCGTTTCCTGATGTGCGTGCCGGCGACCGCCTGCTGGGCGTGCACCTGCCGGGCCGCGGCGCGCAGTTCTATTACAACGGCCGGCCGACGAGTGAGGTCCGCGACCCCGAGTTCGCGCGCCTCTTCTTCGGCATCTGGCTGTCGGAGCAGACCCCCGCGCCCAAGCTGCGCGCGGCTCTGCTCGGGCCGGCGCGCTGAAAGGCCTCTGTGACCGCTTCCGCCGCGCTCAACCTGGCACAGGCTGCCCGTTACGGCCTCATGGGCCTGCCCCTGGCTTTCGTGGCCCTGCCGCTCTACGTGCTGCTGCCCAACCACTACGCGCGCGCCTTTGGCGTGCCGCTGGCCACGCTGGGCGCGCTGCTGCTGGCCACGCGCCTGCTCGATGCCTTGATCGACCCGCTGCTGGGGCGCTGGAGCGACCGCCTGTTCCGCCGCTCCACGGGGGCCCTGCTGGCCTGGGCCGGGATCGCCTGCGGCCTCATGGCCGTGGGCTTTGCGCTGCTGTTCTTCCCGCCGCTGACGCAAGGCATGGGGTTGCTCGTGATCGCTGCGGTTCTGCTGGTGCTGACCTACGCGGCCTTCAGCGCGGTAACGCTGGCGCACCAGAGCTGGGGCGCGCTGCTGGGCACCGAGCCCCTGGTGCAGAGCCGGCTGGTGGCCTGGCGTGAGGGCCTGGGCCTGGTGGGGGTGCTGCTGGCCTCGGTGGTGCCGGTGGCGCTGGGTCTGCCGGTGATGGTGGGCCTGTTCACGCTGGCGCTGACCTTGGGCTGGCTGGCCTGGCGCAGCGGGCCGCGCCCGCCGCACGTGGTCACTGACGATGTGGCGCAGCCCGGCCAGGTCTGGCTGCCCTGGCAGCGCGGGCCTTTCCGGCGCCTGCTCGCCGTCTTCATGCTCAACGGCATCGCCAGCGCGGTGCCAGCCACGCTGGTGCTCTTCTTCGTGCAGGACCGTCTGCAGGCGTCGGCGGCGCAGGAACCGGTCTTCCTGGGCAGCTACTTCCTCGCCGCTGCCTTGTCCATGCCCTTGTGGCTGCGCGCGGTGCGCGCCTGGGGGCTGGCGCGCAGCTGGGGGCTGGGCATGGCGCTGGCCGTGGCCGTCTTCGTCTGGGCCGCGACGCTGGGCGCGGGCGACAGTGCCCCCTTCATCGTCATCTGCGTCCTGTCCGGTGCGGCGCTCGGCGCCGACCTCGTGATGCCCGGCGCCATGCTGGCCGGCCTGATCGGCCGCGCGGGTGACCTGGGCCGCGCGCAGGGCGCCTATTACGGCTGGTGGGCCTTCGCCACCAAGCTCAACCTGGCACTGGCCGCGGGCCTGGCCCTGCCGCTGCTCGGCTTCTTCGGTTATGTACCCGGCACGCGCGAGCCCCAGGCCCTGCAGGCCCTGAGCTATGCCTATTGCCTGCTGCCCTGCGTGCTCAAGCTCGCCGCGGGTGGCCTGCTGTTCCAGTTCTTCGTACGGAAAGGATCTACATGAAACGACGTCTGCTGCTCACGGGCGCCGCGGCCCTGGGTGCCACCGGCCTGACTGGCTGTGCCTCGCCCACCATCGCCGACTATGCGGGCGAGAAGCCCGTGCTGGACTTGCGCAAGTACTTCAATGGCACGGTCGACGCCTGGGGCGTGTTCACCAACCGCTCGGGCAAGGTGGTCAAGCGCTTCACCGTGGTGATGAAGTGCAGCTGGAGCGGCGAGCCAGGCCGCGAGGTCGGCGTGCTCGACGAAGACTTTGTTTATTCCGAC
The DNA here is from genome assembly GCA_946481355.1 of uncultured Curvibacter sp. Next base: position 4,647 of record CAMLNH010000153.1, on the reverse strand, counting down.
GGCACGACCCAAAAGCGCATCTGGACACTCAAGCGCACGCCGGGCGAGGGCGGCCAGGGCCGCTACACCGGTACGGCGGGTGACGTGGTGGGTGAGGCTCAGGGCGAGGAACGCGGCAATGCCTTCTACTGGAGCTATGACCTGGACCTGCCCGTGGACGGGCGCAACGTCGTCGTACATTTCGAGGACTGGATGTACCAGATGGATGAACGCGTCATGCTCAACCGCGCCACCATGAGCAAATGGGGTGTGACCCTGGGCGAAGTGACCCTGTCCTTCACCAAACGCTGAGAACTTCTATGCCCCTGAATCCCCCGCTGCGCGACTGGAGCGGCAAGAACGTCTGGCTGGTCGGCGCCTCCACCGGCATCGGCGAGGCCTGCGCGCATCAGCTGCATGAGCGTGGTGCCACGGTCTTCGTCTCGGCGCGGCAGGCCGAGCGCCTGCAGGACTGGGTGGCGCGCCACCCCGGCGCCGATGCCCAGGGCCGCCCGCGTGCCGTGGCCCTGCCGCTGGACGTGACCGACCGCCGCGCCCTGCAACTCGCCACCGAGGTCGTGGCGGCCCGCGGCCCGCTGGATCTGGTGGTGTATTGCGCCGGCTACTACAAGGCGCTGGGCGCAGAGCGCTACAGCCTCGATGAAATGCTGCGCCACGAACAGGTCAACTATGTGGGCGCGCTCTACCTGCTCGACGCCGTGCTGCCCCAGCTGCAGCGGCAGGCCGTGGCCGGTCAGGGCGGGCACCTGAGCCTGATCAGCAGCGTGGCGGGCTTCCGGGGCCTGCCCAAGAGCCTCGCCTACGGGCCGACCAAGGCCGCGCTCATCAACCTGGCTGAAGCGCTCTACCTGGACCTGAGCCCGCAGGGCCTGGGCGTGAGCGTGGTCAACCCCGGCTTTGTCGAAACGCCGCTGACGGCGCAGAACCGCTTCAAGATGCCGGCGCTGATCACCCCCGAGGTTGCGGCGCGCGAGATGCTGGCCGGCTGGGCGCGCGGCGAGTTCGAGCTGCATTTCCCCAAACGCTTCACACGCTGGCTCAAGTTCATGCGCCTGCTGCCCTACCGTCTCTACTTTCCCCTGGTGCGCAAGTTCACCGGGCTTTGATCTTCATCCCACCATGAGCCACGCTGCCGAGAAAATCGTCGTCTTCTTCGAGACGCTCACGCCCGAGAGCGTGCAGCGCTTCAGCCAGTTCTACACCGAGGATGCGTATTTCAAGGACCCGTTCAACGAGGTGCGTGGCATCGCGCCCATCCAGCGCATCTTTGCCCACATGTACACCGCCCTGCACGAGCCGCGCTTCGTGGTCACGGGTCGCATCGTCGAGGGGGAGCAGGTCTTCCTGAGCTGGGACTTCCATTTCCGCTTCCGCAACTTCAACAGCGACCAGCCGCAGATCATCCGCGGCGCCACGCACCTGCGCCTGGCCGCAGATGGCCGCATCCGCTCACACCGCGACTACTGGGATGCCGCCGAGGAGCTCTACGAAAAGCTGCCCCTGGTCGGCGGGCTGATGCGCTGGCTGAAGAAACGCGCAAATTCGTAAGCTGTCTTATGATTCCCGGATCTTCCGAGGAATCTCCGATGCTGCCTGCCCGCTACGCCCCCGTCCTGTTCGGCTTCATCCTCTCCGGCCTGATGTCCCTTGTGGTCTCGGGCATCTCCACCTTCCGGGCCATCGGCCTGGGCGGGGACTTCCTGCACTTCTGGCTCAGCGCCTGGATCGCTGCCTGGCTGGTGGCTTTCCCGCTGGTGCTGGTGGTGGCGCCGCTGACGCGGCGCATCGTGCAGCGTCTGGTCAAGCCGGACGCACCCGCTGCACGCTGAGCTAGCGGAACAGGGCCTCGAAGCCGTCTTCCGGCTCGAAACGCTTGCGCCCGTAGCGCAACCGGGTCGGGCCGGGCAGGGCGCGCTCGCGCACGCTGTGGCGCGGATCGCCTGGGTAGCAGAGTACCCGTACCCCCTGATCATCGTCATAGGGCTCGGGCTGGATCAGGGCTGGTGGTTTGCCGCGGGCTTCAGCCAGAACGGTGCTCACGCTCGCATGCCGTGCCAGATGCGCCAGGCTCATGATCTGCGGCGGTGCCAGCTCGATCAGCCCGTCGCGGTATTGCTCCAGCGCCGCGCGCGGCGCGAGCCAGACACTGGCCGTGGCCTCGTAGTCATCGTGGCGCGCCGTCTGCACGGCAGGCACCGCGGCGACGAAGAAGCGTGTGTCGAAGCGCTTGCTGCTGACCGAAGCCATGCGCGGCGTGACCCAGCGTGACCAGGGTTGCACGCTGCGCGTGTCCAGCTGCAGGCCCATGCGGGTCAGTACCTCGGCAAAGCCGTGGCCGGCGCGCAGCAGAGCGGTGGCTTCCTGCACCTGCGTCGCGGTGGCGCCGTGCGCGTAGAGTACGCCCGACTCCTCGAAGGCCTCGCGCAGTGCCGCCACATAGCAGCGGGCTGCATGCTCGACCGTGGCCTCGGGCTCGCCCAGCGAGGTGTGCAATGCATCCAGCGGCTGATCCAGCTGCGCGATCAGCGCGCTGTCAGCGTCGTCGATCTTGCCGCCGGGAAATACATAGGCGCCGGCCAGCACATCCGACGCTGTCGCGCGCTTGAGCAGGAAGACCTCGATCCCGCCGGGCGCGTCGCGCAGCATGACCACGGTGGCCGCGTCGCGCGGCGGACTGTCGATGAGGGTGCGGTTGAGTTCCATGCGTGTCTGTTGGGCGACGGCTCGGGTGCGGGTCTGGCGATAAGATTTGAGCATACGCTGACAATCAACAAGGAGACAGCATGATCGACTTCAAGGGCCGCGTGGCCATCGTGACGGGTGCGGGTGGCGGCCTGGGCAGGCAGCATGCGTTGGCCCTGGCCAAACGCGGCGCCAAGGTGGTGGTGAACGACCTGGGCGGTGCCCGCGACGGCTCCGGCGGCTCGGCCAGTGCGGCGCAGCAGGTGGTGGACGAGATCCGTGCTGCAGGCGGCGAGGCCATGGCCAATGCCGCGTCCGTGACCGACTTCGAGGCCGTTCAGGCCATGGTGCAGCAGGCCGTGGACACCTGGGGCCGCGTGGACATCCTGGTCAACAACGCCGGCATCCTGCGCGACAAGACCTTCGCCAAGATGGACATCGCGGATTTCCGCCTGGTGCTGGACGTGCACCTCATGGGCGCGGTGCACTGCTGCAAGGCCGTGTGGCCCCACATGACGGCGCAGAAGTATGGCCGCATCGTGATGACCACCTCGTCCAGCGGCCTCTACGGCAACTTCGGCCAGAGCAACTACGGTGCCGCCAAGCTGGCCCTGGTGGGCCTGATGCAGACCCTGTCGCTCGAAGGCGCGAAGAACGACATCCGTGTCAACTGCCTGGCGCCCACGGCGGCCACGCGCATGACCGAAGACCTGATGCCGCCCGAGGTGCTGCGCGCCCTGCAACCCGAAGCCGTGGTGCCCGCCATGCTGGTGCTGGCCAGCGAGGGCGCGCCCACGCGCACCACGCTGTGCGCGGGCGCGGGCAGCGTGGAGGCCGCACACATCACCATGACCCAGGGCGTCTGGATCGGCATCGACGAAAGCGCCGATGTGCGCCTGGAGCAGCATCTGGCCGAGGTGCTGGACCGTACCAACGAAACGGTGCCGGGCAGCGGCAGCGCCCAGGGCCAGCACGAGGTGGGCCGGGCCATGGCCATGCTCAAGGCCTGAGGCCGGTCGCCTGCCCGCTCAGCGCTGGGCGTGGAGCGCAAGAACCGCCGCCACGTGCGCCAGCGTCGCGAGCCAGAACACGAACAGGAAGGCAGGCTTGCGTGTCTTGTGCCGCAGCCTGCGCTGGGCGATGAGCGCACCGGGCCAGCCGCCGAGCAGCGCGAGCAGATGCAAGGTGCGCTCGGGTACGCGCCGGCGGCCCTGCTGCGCGGCCTGCTTGTCCGCGGCGTACACGGCATAGCTGAGCAGGCTCATCAGCACCGTGCTCGCGATCAGCAGCAGCGTGAGGGACATGCCTGTGCTCATGCTTGCAGCCGCAGCTCGGCCTCTTGCTGCCAATAGAAAGCAGCCGCATAGAAGCCCTCCCACACACAGCCGTTGCAGCCGCGACCGCAGCAGGTGGTGGGCAGGGGCGGCGGCGCGCGCAGGGTCACGCCGGCCTCCTGTGCGCGCTCTTGCCATTGCGCGAACATGGCCTGTGTGGTGGCCAGCGGATCGCTGGTATCCAGGGGCGGGGAAGAGAACTGCATACCGATGGGGGAAGACCCTGGACAGCAGGGTTTATCCCCTCATGGTACCTTCGGCCACCGTTTAAAAAGAGAGCCACTCGTAGGAAGTCCTGCATGAGCACACCCTCCGTTTCCCCGAATCTGACGCCCGGGCGCCTGCTCGGCATCCGCCGGGGCATCGAGAAGGAAAGCCTGCGCTCTCTGCCCGGCGGCACGCTGGCGCTCACGCCGCACCCGGCGGCGCTGGGATCGGCGCTCACGCATCCGCACATCACCACGGACTACTCGGAATCGCAGCTCGAACTGATCACCGGGGTGCATGCGGGCGTGCAGGATTGTCTGGACGAACTCACGGAGATCCACCAGACCACCTACCGCAGCCTCAATGAAGCGGGCGAGGAAATGCTCTGGGTCTCCAGCATGCCCTGCGGCCTGCCCACCGACGA
>CAMLNH010000152.1 GCA_946481355.1 uncultured Curvibacter sp. | reverse complement strand
GATCCTCGCCATGACCACGGCCACCTTCTACTGCTTTCTCGCAGGCGCGCCCATCGTGCTCGCGGGCTACGGTGTGGGGCCGGGGCAGGTGGGCTGGTACATCATGGCCATTCCCTTCCCCTATGTGCTGGGCAATCTGCTGGCCAGCCGGCTGGTGAGCCGCTGGGGCGACCGCAAGATCATGACGCTAGGGCAGAGCGCGATCTTCTTCGGGCTGGGCCTGTTGCTGGCCCTGGCCTGGGGGGGCTGGCGTACGCCGCTGGCCTTCGCGCTGCCGCTGATCTTCCTCGGTATCGGCCACGGCCTGCTCACCCCGCTGGCCCTGGCCGGCACCGTGGGCCTGCTGCCGGCGCTGGCCGGCGCGGCGGCCGCCGTCGCGGGCACGGCCCAGCAATTCACGGGGGCCTTCGGCGGCTATCTCGTGGGCTTGCTCACGCACGACGGCCCGGTCAACCTGGGCCTGCTGATGCTGGCGCTGACCACGCTGGGCTGGCTGGCCTATCTGCTGCTCTACCGCGTGGTGCTGCGGCGGCGTTGAACCTCAGTGGCCATGCGGCCCGTGCACATGGGCCGAGCGCTTGCGCGGGCGGGGTGTCTGGGCCAGGCCCTGCAGCACGCCGCAATGCGCCGCGTCCTGCCCACCCGTGCACTGCTGGCGCAGCGCTTCCAGCTCCTTCTGCAGCACGCGCAGCTCGCGGATGCGCGTGCTGACATGGGCGATGTGCGCATCGAGCAGCGCGTCGGCCGCCTCGCAGCCGCCTTGCGGGTCGTCGCGCACCTGCAGCAGCAGGCGTACTTCATCCAGCGTCATGTCCAGACCGCGGCAGTGGCGGATGAAGGCCAGGCGTTGCAGATGCGCATGGCCGTAGAGGCGGTAGTTGCCCTCGCTGCGCGGCGGTGCGGGCAGCAGGCCCTCGCGCTCGTAGTAGCGGATGGTCTCCACCGGGGTCTGGGCGGCGCGGGCGAGTTCACCGATCTTCATGGGCCTTCCTTCAGGTGGCCGGGCGCGGCTGCAGTGCGATCAGCGCCATGCCCAGCAGGCAGATGGCACCGCCCAGCAGGTCCCAGCGTGTGGGCACGATGCCGTCGACGCGCCAGAGCCAGAGCAGGGCCATGACCACGTAGACGCCGCCATAGGCCGCGTAGGTGCGACCCGCGGCCGTGGGGTGCAGGGTCAGCAGCCAAGCGAAGAGGGCCAGCGCGAACGCCGCGGGCAGCAGCAGCCAGGCGCTGCGGCCCTGCACGAGCACGAGCCAGGGCAGGTAGCAGCCCACGATCTCCGCCAGGGCGGTGACGATGAAGAGGGCGCTGAGGCGCAGGAAGTCGAGCATGGTGAACGGCGGTGGGGAAGGTCTGATGATGATAAGCGCTTGACTCTGGAGTGGCTACAGGGTTTGAAATACGGCCATCAACCATCAGGAGCTGTTCCATGAGTGCCGATTGCTGCCACGTCCCGTCCACCCACCCCGCGGCCCAGGCTGGCCCCCGCTACCGTCGCGTGCTCTGGGCCGCGCTGCTCATCAATGCGGCCATGTTTGGCGTGGAGATCGCTGGCGGGTTGCGCAGCGGCTCGGTGGCGCTGCTGGCCGATGCGGTGGACTTCTTCGGCGATGCCGTGAACTACGGCCTCTCGCTGGCGGTGCTGGGTCTGGGGCTGTACTGGCGCGCGCGTGCTGCGTGGTTCAAGGGCCTGACCATGGGGCTGTACGGCGTCTTCGTGCTGGGGCGCACGGCCTGGGCCGCGCTGCAGGGCACGCCGCCCGAGCCCCTGACCATGGGCCTGATCGCCGTGCTGGCGTTGGCAGCCAATGTGGCGGTGGCCGTGATGCTCTACGCCTGGCGCGAGGGTGACGCGAACATGCGCTCGGTCTGGCTCTGCAGCCGCAACGACGCACTGGGCAATCTGGCCGTGGTCGCCGCGGCGCTGGGGGTGTTCGGCAGCGGCAGCGCCTGGCCCGACCTGGGGGTGGCGGCCCTCATGGCCACGCTCGCGCTGACGGCCGCCTGGAGCGTGTGGCGCCAGGCGCGGGCGGAGTTGCGCAGCTATGCGTGGTGAGGGACGGGGCGTTCAGCGGCGAGCCGGTGGCCAGGTGCGGCGCGTCCAGAGCCACAGACCGCTGATGCCGAGGCCGGCCAGGACGAGGCCGCCCAGGCCCACGAGCACGGTGAGTGCGGTACCGCCCAGTTCACCGGTGTGCAGGGGGTAGATGACGGTGATGATGCGGCTGCCGGTATCCAGCTCGTTCCAGCGGTAGGTGGACAGGATCTCGCCCGTGTAGGGGTTGAGCCAGACCGAGCTCAGGCCGTTCGGGTGGCTGTCGTCCTCGACCTTGAAGCGCACGCGCACGGCCTTGCCCTCGCCCCCGGGAGCTTGCACGTAGCCCACCATCGCCCCGGGAAAACGGGTCTGCGCGATCGACACCAACTCGTCCAGCGGACGGCGCGGGAGCCGGACGCTCTCCTTGGGGACGGGTGGTGCCTTGACCTGCGTGTCACCGGCCAGGCTGCTCACGGCCGCGCGCAGCGGCAGCCAGGCCATGTAGGCCCCGGTCGCCACGCTGACGGCGATCAGCAGGCCGAGCACCGCACCCGCCGTGCGGTGCAGGTCGTAGAGGGCCGGATGCCAGCCGCGTCGCAGACGGATCTTCAGGTTCGGCGGCCAGCGCTGCGGCCACCACAGCACCAGCCCACTGAGCAGCAGGAGCAGATAGCTCAACGCCACGAAGGCCAGCAGGGCGCGGCCGGCATCACCCAGCAGCACGGTGCTGTGCAACTCGAAGATCAGGTTGTGCAGGCCCTCGGTCTCGCCGCGGCGACCCAGTTCCCCGCCTGCCTGATCGAAATAAAGGGTGCCGTGCCAGGCGCCTGAGACGAGAACGCGCAGGCTTTCATCCGGTTCACGGGGCGGGCGGAAGGTGAGATTGGCCTGGGAACCGAGCTCTGCGACCAGGCGGGTGCGCAGCGATTCCAGTGAGGCCCGGGGTTGCTCTGCAGCCGAGGCCGACTGCATAAAGAGGTGGGCATTGAACCTGTGGTCCAGCGGCTTGGCGATGGTGAGCAGGGCGCCGAGCAGGGCGTTGAAAGCGAGCAACCAGCCCAGGGACAGGGCCAGCCAGGTGTGAGCCTGAAGCCAGATGCGGCGAAATCGGGGGTACATTGTTGTGTAAACTAATGATAACGATTTGTATTTATTCTTATATTGGGACTGATTCTATGCGCAAGCTTCTCTGCACTCTGAACCCTCTGGCCCTGGCTGCCGCCACCCTGTGCCTGCCGGCGCTGGCGCAGGATGCCGGCAGTGCCGGCACGCTCACTGAAGTGAAGGTCACGTCGGACGCCGTCGGCAGCTTCACGTCGAGCAATGTCCAGGTCGGCGCTTTCCGCGACCAGGATCCGCTCGATGTGCCGCTGACGAACAACGTGGTGACGCGAGAGGTGCTGGATGCGCAGGGCACGAACACGCTCCATGGCGCCTTGCGCAACACGGCCGGCGTGACGCATGCCCAGATCAGCAATTCGACCTACGACAACATCTCCATACGTGGCATCCTGGTGGAGAACCGTGGCAACTACCGGCTCAATGGCTCGCTGCCCATCATCAATCTGATCGACACGCCGCTCGAGAACAAGGAGCGCGTGGAGGTGCTCAAGGGTGCGTCGTCGATGTACTACGGGCTTGTGCCCCCCAGCGGTGTGGTGAACTTCGTGACCAAACGGGCGGGCAAGGTGCCGGTGACCAGCGTGGCAACCTCGATCAACAACCATGGCGCGGTTGATGCGCATGTGGATATCGGGCGGCGCTTCGGAGAGGACGACAGCATGGGCCTGCGTCTGAATGCCGTGGCGGGCAAGCAGGACACGGGCATCCACAACTACGAGGGTGACCGCCAGCTCATTTCCGCCGCCTACGACTGGAAGGTCAACCGCCGCTTCACGCTCAAGGCCGATGTGGAACATTACCGCAAGGATGTGAGCGAGCAGGCGGCCCTCACTCTGCCCACCGCGGTGGGTGGCGTCATCACGCTGCCGGGCGTGCCTGACAACAAGACCAATCTCGCGGGCGAATGGCAACGCTACAACGCCGAGGCGACCAATGCGCTCCTGCGCGGAGACATCGTGTTGAGTGACGACTGGTCGCTGGTCCTTGAAACGGGCCGTGCCGAAACCGTCCGGGACCGGCGCTATTCCCAGTTCCAGAACTACAACCTTGCGACCGGGGCCGGCAGCCTGCGCATTTCCTTTGCCAATGGCCAGCGCTATGTGAACAACAACCAGCGTGCTGAAGTGACGGGGCGTATGACCGCAGGCTCAGTACTGCACGAGCTGACGGCAGGCTACACGCAGAACAAGCGCTGGGCCTATTCCGGTGATTCAGCTTCCAACGTGACGGTGAGCCAGAATCTCTACAACCCGGTTGAGATCGCGCCGCTGAACCCGGCCATCACCACGGTGGGAAATATCTCGTCGATCCATGATAAAGGTGCCTACGTTTTCGATCGTGTGGTGCTGAGTGAACAGTGGCAGGTTCTCGCCGGGTTGCGTGCATCGGACTACATTAGCGAGAGCGCCACCTCAAAGAAAGCTTTTGACGAAGTGTCGCCGAACGCCTCGCTGATGTTCAAGCCTCAGGCGGACACCTCGATCTATGTCAGCTATCTCGAAGGCCTCGAGGAAACCGGGACGGCACCTGCGTCGCGCGCGAATGCCGGTGAAGTCCTGGCCCCTGCGGTCAACAAGCAGTATGAACTGGGCTTCAAGACCCGGGCCTGGCGCAAGATCATGGCCCAGGCTGCCTTGTTCCAGATCGAGCGGCCGCAGACCACGGTGGATGCATCCAATCGATTCATCATCGGTGGGAAAAGCCAGTACCGGGGACTCGAGCTCTCGGCGTCGGGCGAAGTGACGTCGCAGTTCGCCATGGTGGCATCCGCACTTTTGATGGATGCCGAGATCGTCTCCGTGACGGCGGGTGGAGACAACGCGGGTGAACTGGGTATGACGCCGGAGAACACCCCGCGGCGCACCTTCAGCCTGTTTGGCGAATACCGCCTCAAAGACGTGGCCGGGCTGGCCTTCAGTGCCGGGGCTTACCACGTGGGTGAGCGTGCGGTGAACAACCTGAACCAGGCATGGGTCGACGCCTACACCACCTATTCGGTTGGCACGCGCTACCGCACCAAGTGGGACGGCCGCAATGTCACCTTGCAAGCCAACATCGACAATCTGACCGACAAAGACTATTGGGCCTCGGCTGGCAATGGCCTGCTGGCTACTGGTGCTCCGCGCACCCTGCGCGTGGCGGCGAAGTTCGATCTCTGATCAGCGAAGAAAGCACGCAGCGTTCAGCCGCGTTGCCCGAGCTTGCGGTAGACCGTGGCGCGGCTGATGCCCAGGTTGCGGGCGGCCTGGGCCACGTTGCCGCGGGCGGCTTCGACGGCCTGGCGGATCAGGCCGGTCTCCACGTCGCGCAGCGGCAGGGTGGGGCCACTGCTGCGGGTGCTGCCGGGTTGGCCACCAGCGAGCACGGGGTGGGCCTGCAGGCGCAGGCCGGACCACAGGGGAATTTCAATGACTTCGCCGCGCCGCGCCTGATCGAACAGGGTCTCCCAAGGCATGGCGAACAGGTCGCGCCCGTGCAGCTCCATGCCCTGGGTGTTGAGCATGGGAAGCAGCTGGCGTGCGGCACGGTTGGCCGCGCAGACGCGACCATCCGCGTCCAGCGTGATCAGGCCGTCGGCGTCATCACCCAGCGGCAGGCCAGGCCAGTTCAGGCGCAACAGAAGGCGGTGTGATCGCAGCAGCAGCAGCGCGTTCTCGATGCGGCGCGCGGCGTGTGTGGCCAGGTGGCGCAGCTCGGGGCGCTCGGCGGCTTCCACACCCGTGAGGTCGAGCATGCCGATGCAGCGGCCATCGGGCCCGAACAGCGGGGCGCCGGCACAGCTGTAAACCGCGGTGTCGTTGAAGAAATGTTCGCCGCGGTGCAGCCACACCGGTTGCAGCTCGCGCAGTGCGGCACCGATGGCCGTGGTGCCCACGCTCTTTTCCGACAGGTCCACGCCCACGCGGGTGATCAGGGCAGCGCGGCTGTCGCTGCGATCGATGGGGCCGTCGGTGTCGATGACCACGCCGTCGTGGTTGGTGAGGATGGCGAAGTAGCGCGTCTCGGCCAGGGCGTGGCCGAGCTGCTTGAGGATGGGGCGTGCGGCCTGCACGAGCGTGCGGTTGGCCTCGGCGGCCTGGCGCATGACATTGGCTGTCACGGCTTCGAAGTGCACGGGCTGCTGCGGACGCAGACCCTGCGTCAGGCAGCGCTGCCAGCTCTGCGCGATCCAGGGTTCGACCAGACCGCCAGCCAGCGGCGTGCCGTCCTGCATGGCGAGCTGGCGCGCCCGGGCGATGCGGGCCATGCGCGAAACCGGAGGTGTGGCGGGTGAGGCGTGCATGGTGTGGTGCCTGGTTGGGGAGGGGCAGATAGCACGGGACAGCAGGGCTGGGCGCTGTGTTGCAATTTGAGAATAACCGGGCGTCCGGGCCGGATCACTAGGGTTGTCCCTAGTCCTTGGGGTGGGGTGGGGGCGAAGAATTCCTATGCAGAAAAGTTCATAGGCAAAGCGCCGTGGCGCGATTACCCAAGGAGAACCCGCATGCAAAAGGTGTTGCACATCAACGCAGACAAGTGCACCGGCTGTCTGCAGTGCGAAATGGCCTGTTCCTTCGAGAATTACGGCACCTTCGCCACCGCCAAATCCCGGATCAAGGTCTTCGACTTCCACCACACGGGCAAGAAGGTGCCCTACACCTGCACGCAGTGCGACGAGGCCTGGTGCCTGCACGCCTGCC
>CAMLNH010000151.1 GCA_946481355.1 uncultured Curvibacter sp. | reverse complement strand
GCCGCGGGTGTCGAATTCGGTGAGCAGGGTGGTGTCGGCCAGCGTGGTCTGCTTGTTGTACTGGCAGGTCACGCACCAGGCGGCCGTGTAGTCGACGAAGACGGTCTTGCCCGCGGCCAGCAGCTCCTGCTGGCGCGCCGGGCTCCAGGCCTGCCAGCGCGCATCGGCGGCCTGGGCCATCGGGGCCGGGCTCAGGAACAGATAGGGGCCCAGGGCCCAGAGGCCCCAGGCGCCTGCGGCCAGCAGCAGGCCGGTGAGCACGGCGCGCCCGCGGCCGCGCAGCGTCAGCGCCCAGATCAGCGCGCTCAGTGCCACCAGCAGAACCAGCAGTGCAGCCGCGCCGTCCACACCGCTCTGGTGGCCCAGCACCCAGACCAGCCAGACCACGGTGATGAGCATGGGGAAGGCCAGCAGCTTGCGCAGCGTGTCCATCCAGGCGCCGGGTCTGGGCAGCCAGCGCGCGAAGGCCGGCACGAAGCTGGCCACGAGGTAGGGCAGGGCCAGGCCCAGGCCCAGCGCGGCAAAGATCAGCAGGGCCTGGCCCGCGGGCAGGGTGATGGCCAGGCCCAGCGAGGCGCCCATGAAGGGCGCGGTGCAGGGCGAGGCCACGGCCACGGCCAGCACACCCGTGAGGAAGGCGTCGACCACGGGGTGGCGGGCCTGGAAGGCAGCCAGCGAGCTGGGCGCGAACTGGCCGAACTCGAACACGCCCGCGAGGTTGAGCGCGATCACCGTGAACAGCGCGGCCAGCGCCGCGATCACCAGCGGGTCCTGCAGCTGGAAGCCCCAGCCCAGGCCGGCGCCGGCGCTGCGCAGGCCCAGCAGCAGCAGGCCCAGGGCCAGGAAGCTGACGATGACGCCGGCCGTGTAGGCCAGGCCGCTGATGCGGTGGCGGCGGTGGTCGTCGGCGTGTTGGGTGAAGCTCAGCACCTTGATCGCCAGCACGGGGAACACGCAGGGCATGAGGTTGAGGATGAGGCCGCCAATCAGCGCGCCGGCCAGCGCGGCCCAGAAACCCAGCGTGGGTGCGCTGCCCTGGGCCGCGGCATTGGCGTCGAGCGCGGCCTGCAGCGCGGGCGAGATGGCCGCGGGCGCGGCCGTGGCGGGCCAGGCATCACGCACGGGCAGTTCGGCGCGCCAGCCTTGCGTGCCGCTGGCCAGCACCACGGGCAGCACCTGGGGGCTGGCGCTGCGCTGCGGCGCCAGCGGCAGCTCGGCCGTCCACACGGCACCGTCCCAGCGCTGGGTCCAGGGGGCCGCGGGGTTGATGACCTCGGCCACCTCCGGGAAGGCTTCGAGCTTCTGCCCACGCAGGCGCTCGGGCAGGCCGGCCACGGCCAGCTGCAGGGTCTGGCCCTGGATGCGGATGGCGCTTTGCGGTGTCGTTGCCAGCGGGCGCGGCTGGGCCTGCTGCGCGGCCTCGAACAGCGCGCCATGCAGCGCGGTGGAGCCGCGCAGCGGGATGCGCAGGATGTACTCGCCTTCCTCCGGGATGCACTCGGTCTTGCAGATCAGCCAGCTCGCGCGCAGCTGCACCGTGAGGTCCTGGCCCAGGAGCGGCGGCTGGAAGGCCGGTGTGATGGTCAGCGGCACGGGCAGCAGCAGCGTGCCCTCGTAGCCGTAATTCATCAGCGGGCCGACGGGCAGCTTCTTCGGCAGGGGCCAGGTAATGTCGCCGGCTTCCACACCGGGCGGCAGTGTCCACTGGAACTCGGTGGGCAGGCCCGAGTCGCCGGGGTTCTTCCAGTAGGTGTGCCAGTGCTCCTTGTGCGCGATGCGCAGGCCGACCCAGACCGTGCGGCCCGGCGCCACGCCCTCGGGCGCATGGGCCAGCAGCTCGGTGCGCGCCTGCGGCGTGGTGACCACGGCGCCGCGTCCGATGCCGCTCTGGGCCTGGGCGAGCCCTCCCCCCAGGGTGGCAAGGGTCAGCAGCAAGGCGGGGAACAGGCGCAGGACGCGCAGGAACAAGGCTGGTGGCATGCAGGGATCCGGGTCGCGAAGGAGAGGCAGGGGAACGAGGGGTGGGAGTGCGCCGGCTTGGTGCAAGTTCCCGACGGCCGCGCATGAATATAAGTCAAGGCTGAAAATCTTGTCTCGTCGAGGGGGCTCATGGACACTATCCAGTTCCGTGGACGGCCTGCGGCCCGAATCATGCTTGGCAGTTTTTTGCGGTGGGTTGTGCACGCTGCCTGTGCATGACAGACGCGTTTGGGAGATGCCTATGGTGACCAGCTTGGAAACCGCGCTGACCCCCTGGGTGGCGCAACTCAAGGACCGGGCCAACCTGCCCGTTCTGCTGCAGTGGGGCGAGCACCCCGCACCCGGCTCGGGTCTGCGCCTGGGCGATTTCGATCAGCCCCGGGTGGTGATCAAGGTGCGCAAGGCGGCGGCCGTGCCCAAGCTGCTCAGCCCCAGCCTGGACAGCCTGGGTGAGGCTTATGTGGAGGGTCTGATCGACGTCGAGGGCAGCGTAGACGACATCCTGGAGATGGCGCACCGCCTGGCCGAGGCCGGCAGCCAGACCGAGAGCCGGCTCACGCGCATCGTGCGCCACTTCCAGCACAGCAGGAACAGCGATCAGGAGGCCGTCCAGTACCACTACGACGTCTCCAACGACTTCTACCAGGCCTGGCTCGATCCGCGCATGGTCTATTCCTGCGCCTATTTCGAGAACGGTGACGAGACGCTGGAGCAAGCCCAGCTCAAGAAGATCGACCACATCCTCACCAAGGTGCAGCTGCGCCCCGACCAGCGCCTGCTCGACATCGGCTGCGGTTGGGGTGCGCTGGTGATCCGTGCGGCGCAGAAGTTCGGCGCGCGCTGCGTGGGCATCACGCTCTCGCAGCGCCAGTTCGAGCTGGCCAGCGAGCGCGTGCGCGCCGCCGGCCTGCAGGACCGGGTGGAGATCCGGCTGCAGGACTACCGCGACGTGCAGGGCCCCTTCGACCGCATCACCAGCGTGGGCATGTTCGAGCACGTGGGGCTGGACTATCTGCAGGGCTATTTCGCACGCCTGCGCGAACTGCTCGCGGACGAGGGCTGGGTGCTCAACCACGGCATCACCTCGACCGACGCCAACGACGGCGAGACCAGCCACGGTGGCGGCCGCTTCATTGACCGCTATGTCTTTCCCCAGGGCGAGCTGCCCCACATCAGCACCGTGCTCAAGACCCTGCAGGCCGGTGGTCTGGAGGCGCTGGACGTGGAAAGCCTGCGGCGCCACTACGCACGCACCACAGCCCTGTGGAGCCAGGCCTTCGAAGCCGCCGGCGAGAAGCTGCGGGCCCTGGTGGACGAGCGGCGCTGGCGCATCTGGCGCGTCTACCTGGCGGGCTGTCAATGGGCTTTCGAGCACGACGAGATCTCGCTCTACCAGGTGCTGTGCCGCAAGGCCGGCCGCCAGGCACGCGGACTGCCCTGGTCGCGGCGCTGGATGTACCAGCGCTAGCCGGTGCCCCCACGTGGCAGTCGGCCGGCCGCAGGCCCTAAGATAGGCGCATGGGCACCCCTTCCCGCGCCACCCCTCCCCGCTACTGGGCCGAGCTCAGCACCCGTGACTTCGCGCAGCTCGACACGGTGCGCGCCATCGCGGTGCTGCCCGTCGGCGCCACCGAGCAGCATGGCCCGCATCTGCCGTTGAGCGTGGACACGGACCTGGCTGAGGGCGTGGTCGCGGCTGCGCTGCCGCATCTGGCGGCAGATCTGCCCGTGCTGTTCCTGCCAGCGCAGAGCCTGGGCTTCAGCCCCGAGCACCAGGCCTACCCGGGCACGCTCACGCTGTCCTCGCGCACCCTCATCAGCCTGTGGACCGAGATCGGTGAGTCGGTGGCGCGCGCCGGTGTGAAGAAGCTGGTGCTGCTCAATGCCCACGGCGGCCAGGTCGGCCTGACCGATCCGGTGGCGCGCGACCTGCGCGCACGGCTGGGCATGCTGGTCTACAGTGTCAACTGGTTCAACCTGCCGCTGGGCCCCGAGGTCGAGGGCCTCTTCAGCGCCGAGGAACACCGCTGGGGCGTGCATGCGGGCCAGATCGAGACGGCCATGATGCTGGCGCTCCGACCCGAGCGCGTGGCCATGCAGCACGCGCAACAGTTCACCTCGGCCGCGCAGCAACGCGCCGCGGCCTTTCCCATCCTGGGCAATGGCAAGAGCGCCAAGCTGGCCTGGCAGATGCAGGACTACAACCCCGCGGGCGCCGTGGGCAACGCGGCGGCGGCCACGGCCGAGCAGGGCCGCGCCGTGCTCGACGCGGCGGGCCGTGCCTTGGCGCAGCTGTTGGCCGAGATCGACCGGCTGCCGCCGCAGACCCTGGTGGACGGGCCCTTGCCGTGAACGACACGCTGCCGACTTCCGGGCTGATCCAGGACGCGGCAGAGCGGCAGCGCCTGCAGACCCTGCAGGACTATGCGGTGCTCGACACCGCGCCCGAGGCCGGCTTCGACGAGCTCACCCATCTGGCGGCGCAATGGCTGCAGGTGCCCATCGTGCTGGTCAGCCTGGTGGATGCTGAACGTCAGTGGTTCAAGTCGCGCGTGGGGCTGGAGGCGCCCGAAACGCCGCGCAGCATGTCCTTCTGCAGCGTGGCGATCGAGCGGCCGCAGCAGATGCTGATCGTGCCCGACGCACGGCTGGACCTGCGCTTCAGCGACAACCCCCTGGTCACGGGCGAGGCCGGCATCCGCTTCTACGCCGGCGCGCCGCTGGTGATGCCTGACGGCCAGGCCCTGGGCACGCTGTGCGTGCTCGACCGCCAGCCGCGCGACTTCGGCCCGCAGGAGCGCGAGACCCTGAGCCTGCTCGCGCGTCAGGTGGTGGCTCAGCTCGAGCTGCGGCACCAGCGCATGGAGATGCAGCTGGCCGTGGACCGCTACCAGAAGCTGTTCGACAACACCATGGACGGCGTGCTGCAGACCCGGCCTGGTGGCGAGGTGCTGGCGGCCAATGCCGCAGCCTGCGCCATGCTGGGCATGAGCGAGGCGCAGATCCGCGAGCGCGGGCGCGGCGGCATCCTGGACCTGGAGGATCCGCGTCTGCCGGACCTGCTCGACACCCGGCTGCGCCTGGGCCACGCGCGCGGCGAGCTGCGCATGCGTCGCGGGGACGGCACACTGTTCGAGGTCGAGCTGACCTCGGCGCTGTACCGTGACCATGCGGGCCAGTGGCTCAGCAGCATCGTGTTTCGCGACATCTCCGAGCGCTTGCGCTGGCAGCACCAGCTGCAGAAGCAGGTGGATCTGCTCGACAACCTGGCGCGGCACGTGCCGGGTTCGCTCTACCAGTTCCGTCTCGATGCCGGGGGGCGGCTGAGCTTTCCCTTCGCCAGCGCCGGCATTCATACCATCTACGAGGTCGAACCCGAGCAGGTGCGCGACGACGCCAGCCTGGTCCTGGAGCGCATCCATCCCGACGATCTGCAGCCCGTGCTGGAGTCGATCCGCGTCTCGGCCGAGACTCTGGAGCCCTGGCGCATCGAATACCGCGTGATCCTGCCCGTGCAGGGCGAACGCTGGCGCCTGTGCAATGCCCAGCCCGAGCGCCTGGCCGATGGCAGCACGCTGTGGCACGGCTTCAACACCGACATCACCGAGCGCAAGGAGACCGAGGCGCAGACCTTCCGCCTGGCCTACTTCGACGCGCTCACGGGCCTGCCCAACCGCAGCCTGCTGCGCGACCGCATCGACCAGGCGCTGGCCCTGGCCCGGCGCAGCCGCCAGTACGGCGCGGTGATGTTCGTGGACCTGGACAACTTCAAGCAGATCAACGACGCGCGTGGTCACTCGGTGGGCGACCTGCTGCTGACCGAGGTGGCGCAGCGCCTGCATGGCCTGCTGCGCGCCGAGGACACGGTGGCGCGCCTGGGCGGCGACGAATTTGTGCTGCTGATCAACGAGCTGGGCCAGGACGTGGAAGCCAGCGCGCGCGCGGCCATGGCCGTGGCCGAGAAGGTGCGCGCCACGCTGGACCGGCCGCACCTGATCGACAACTTCAGCTACAGCAGCACGGGCAGCATCGGCATCAGCCTGTTCCCGAAGGCCGGGCAGAAGATCGACGACCTGCTGCGCGAGGCCGACACCGCCATGTACCGCGCCAAGGGCGCCGGGCGCAACCGCATCGCCTTCTTCGAGCTCACCATGCAGCACGAGGTGGAGGATCGCCTGGCGCTGGAGCAGGAGCTCAAGGAGGGACTGGCCGCGGACCAGCTCTGCCTCTATGTGCAAAGCCAGGTCGACGCCCGCGGCCAGACCGTCGGTGGCGAGCTGCTGCTGCGCTGGCAGCATCCGCTGCGCGGCCTGCTCTCGCCCATGCGCTTCATCCCGCTGGCCGAGGAGACCGGCCTGATCCTGCCGCTGGGCGAATGGGTGATCGAACAGGCCTGCCGCACGCTGGTGCGCATGCGCGCGCAGGGGCTGACGCAGTCGCTCGCGGTCAACGTGAGCGCACAGCAGTTCCGCAGCGAGGACTTCGTGCCGCGCGTGCAGGCCCTCCTGCGTCAGACCGGTGCACCGGCCCAGCAGCTGGTCTTCGAGGTCACGGAGAGCCTGTTCATCGAGGACTGGGAGCATGCCCTGCAACGCATCATCGAGCTCGTCAAGCTCGGCATCCGCTTCTCGATCGACGACTTCGGCACCGGCTATTCGAGCCTGCGCTATCTGCAGCGCCTGCCGCTGTTCGAACTCAAGATCGACCGCAGCTTCGTGCAGGACACGCCGCACGACATCAACGACACCGCCATCGTGCAATCCATCCTCTCCATGGCGCACCACATGGGGCTGGAGGTGGTGGCCGAAGGCGTGGAATCCCAGGCCCAGGTCGATTTCCTGCGGGCGCAGAACTGCGACCGCCTGCAGGGCTACTTCTA